>JACWDH010000037.1 GCA_014654235.1 Pelagibacterales bacterium SAG-MED10
GGTAAATACCTCTGATTTAACTTCAAAAGGAAGAGATTGGATAATTAACGAAATAAAAGACTCTCAATTAAGGGGTAGAGGAGGTGCAGGTTTCCCTACTGGTTTAAAATGGTCTTTTGCTCCAAAAGAAGTTGGTTCTAGACCTCATTATTTAGTCATTAATGCTGACGAGTCAGAGCCAGGCACGTGTAAAGATAGAGATATTTTAAGATTTGAACCTCATAAATTAATTGAGGGATGTTTGATAGCCTCATACGCTGTTCAAGCACATGTTTGTTATATTTATATCAGAGGTGAATATTTTATAGAGGGTCAAAAATTACAATTAGCCATTGATGAGGCTTACGCAAAGAAGTTATTAGGTAAAGATGCTGCTGGAACTGGATGGGATTTAGATATCTACATTCACTATGGAGCAGGAGCTTATATTTGTGGTGAAGAAACAGCTTTACTTGAAAGTATAGAAGGCAAAAAAGGACAACCAAGATTAAAACCTCCTTTTCCGGCATTGATTGGACTTTATGGTTGTCCAACAATTATTAACAACGTTGAAACTATTGCTGTTGTGCCAACAATTCTTAGAAGAGGTGGAAAGTGGTTTTCCTCATTAGGAAGAGAAAAAAATACTGGTACAAAAATTTTTTGTATATCGGGTAATGTAAATAACCCATGTAATGTAGAGGAAGAGATGAACATACCATTAAAAGAATTAATAGAAGTTCATGCTGGTGGAGTAATTGGTGGATGGGACAACTTACAAGCAGTAATTCCAGGTGGATCATCAATGCCTTTAATACCAAAAGAAAAATGTGAAACGTTAACAATGGACTTCGACTCGCTAATGGCTGAAAAAAGTGGATTGGGCACTGCAGGAATTGTTGTTATTAACAAAGATCAAGACATTATTAAATGTATGGCAAGAATAGCCAGATTTTACAAACATGAAAGTTGTGGTCAATGCACTCCATGTAGAGAAGGTTCTGGTTGGATGTGGAGAATGTTAGAAAGAATGGCAAAAGGAGACGCTACTAAAGATGAAGTAGAAATGTTAGGTGATGTAACAAACCAAATTGCTGGACACACAATTTGTGCATTTGGAGAAGGATCTTCTTGGCCAGTACAGGGATTGTTAAGACATTTTAAAAAAGAAATTGAGGAAAGAAACAATCTAGATCCAATTGTACAGAAAAAAAATAATATTCCTTACTTAGTTGACCAACATTTATTAGATAAAAAAAATACCTAAAGCAAAACCAAAATCACCTACTCTATTTACTACAAAAGCTTTTATTGCTGCAGCATTAGCACTTTCTTTCTTAAACCAAAAACCTATTAAGAAATATGAACATAAACCTACGCCTTCCCATCCAAAAAATAACTGAACAAAATTATCTGAAGTTACAAGCATTAACATTGCAAATGTAAATAATGACAAATATGCCATAAATCTTGGCTTGTGTGGATCGTGGGACATATACCCAATTGAGTAAATATGAACTAAAGAAGAAACTGAAGTTACCACTACTAGCATGACTGCTGATAAGGGATCTATTAACATCGACCAATTTACGTTCAATGAACCTGAATTGATCCATGTAGCAATTACAATATTTTCCTCGTATTGATTAACTATTACTTGATACAAAACAAAAATTGACAATAAAGCAGAAATTGAAACTAAAGCACTAGTAACTATTTCTGAATTTCTATCCCCAATATATTTTCCAAAGAAGCCTGATATAATTGATGCAATTAATGGAAGGAAAATAATTGAAAGTTCCATTATTATCCTTTCAACTCATCTATTTGCTCAACTCTAATTGTTCCTGAATTACGGTAATAAACTACAATGATAGCAAGTCCTATTGCAGCCTCTGCCGCTGCTACTGTGAGGATAAATAAGGTAAATACCTGTCCAGTTAAATCTCCTAGAAAGATAGAGAAAGCGACTAAATTAATATTAACTGCCAATAATATTAATTCGATACTCATTAAGATGACAATGATATTTTTTCTATTTAAAAATATTCCAATAATTCCTATAGAGAATATTATTGCACCTAAAGTTAAGTAATGTCCTAGTCCTATTTCAGTCATCAATCTTAACTCCCTTATTTGACTCTACGTTTAAAACACTAACACCTTCTGATCTTTCTCTAGAGATTTGTTTTAAATAGCTTTGTGTTTTTACACCTGTTCTTTTTCTAAAAGTAAGAACAATTGCTCCAATCATTGCAACCAATAAAATCATGCCACTGATTTGAAAGACATGAATATAATCAGTGTACAATACTTGTCCTAATGAATGAGTGTTGCTTACTTTAGACAACTCAACCGAATTATTTATATCAAACAAATCTGGTTTATATTTCCATCCACCTATTACAATAATTAACTCAACAAATATAAGTGTACTTATTATTAGGCCTACAGGTATATGTTTGGAGCTATCTTCAGATGAAAACCATTGATTTTTTTGTTGAGCAACATTTAGCATCATCACAACAAACAAAAATAAAACTGCAACAGCTCCAACATAAACAATCAGCATAATCATTCCTAAAAACTCTGCACCAATCATTATAAAAAGACATGAAATACTTATAAAATCTAAGATAAGAAAAAAAACAGAATGAACTGTATTTTTAGAGGCGGTCACCATTATTGCAGAAATAATAGCTATGATTGAAAAGGTATAAAAAAATATAGAGTGAGCAATCATTTCTATCTGTGGGAACTGTCAGCTTTAATATTAGCCTCTAAAATATTTTCCCATCTGTCACCATTATCTAAAAGTTTCTCTTTCGTGTAATAAAGTTCTTCTCTTGTTTCAGTAGAAAATTCAAAATTTGGTCCTTGAACAATTGCATCTACAGGACAAGACTCCTCGCACAATCCACAATAAATACATTTCATCATGTCAATATCGTAACGAGTTGTTTTTCTACTTCCATCTTCTCTTTCGGATGACTCAATTGTAATAGCTTGAGCAGGACAGACAGCTTCACATAATTTGCAAGCAATACATCTTTCCTCTCCATTAGGATATCGTCTTAAGGCATGCTCTCCTCTAAAACGTGGACTTAT
>JACWDH010000038.1 GCA_014654235.1 Pelagibacterales bacterium SAG-MED10
GATCTATTGTCATCAAAAGAAGTTAAAAAAGTAAATTTTATATCCAGATTAATTAAATCAATAAACTATTTAATCTGGGGTGATGTCTAAAAAACCTATAATTGTATTTGAGGGAATTGAAGGGAGTGGAAAAAGTTCTCATTTAGCTTCAGTTGCAAGATATTTAAAGCAAAAAAAAATCAGCTTTATTAAAATACGAGAACCTGGCGGCAGTCATAATTCTGAGAAAATAAGAAAACTAATGTTAAATAATAAATCTAATTTTAATAAAAATACGGATCTATTGTTATTTTTATCATCAAGAAGTGAGAACATAAGCTTAATTAAAAAAAATTATAATAAAAAAGTTATTCTAATAGATAGATTTACAGACTCAACTATTGCATACCAACATTATGGTATGGGTGTTAATTTGAAATTAATTAATTTATTAAATAAGTATTTGCTTAAAAATATCAAAATAAATTTTACTTTCTTAAATATAGTAAATAATAAAAATTTATTTTTAAGACTTAAAAAAAGAAAATCTCTTAATAGGTATGATAAATTCAACTCAGCCTTTTATAGTAAAGTGCAGAAAGGTTTTGTTAAATTAGCTAACTCAAAAAAAAATTCATATATGATAATTGATTCAAATTTAGAAATTGAGAAAAACAAGAAATCAATCTTAGATAAAATAAAAAAATTAATTTAATATATGGAGTCATCACTGCAACAAAGTTTATTTGGACATTATGAAATTTTTGATAAATTCAAAAATTTACATTTAAGTAAAAAGTTTCCTAATAAAATAATTTTATCGGGTGAGAAGGGCATTGGCAAATGTACCTTAGCTTATCATTTAATTAATTATACTTTATCCTTAAATGAAGATTATAGTTATGATACGAAAAATTATAAAATTAATAGCGAAAACAAATCTTTTAAATTAATTGCGAATAAATCTAATCCTAATTTATATCTCATTGATGTTGAGGAAGGAAAAAAAAATATTGATATTAATCAAATTAGAGATCTAATTTCCAATTTAAACAAATCATCATTTAACGAAGATCCGAGGTTTGTTTTGATTGATAATATTAATTTACTTAACCTTAATTCTATCAACGCATTACTTAAAGTAATTGAAGAACCAAATGATAATATAAACTTTATTTTAATAAATAGTAATCAAAGAGTGCTTCCTACTTTGAAATCAAGATGTATAAATTTTAAAATCTCTCTTTCTCACAAACAGGCTATTGAAATAGCTAATAAGATTATAGGTAAAGATATTTATAATTTTTTTAATGAAGAATTAATTAATTATTATACCACACCTGGAAAATTATTAAAAATTTTAAATGTTTCAGAAGAATTTGAAATTGATCTAAAAAATTTATCTCTAAAAAATATCCTATCATTCATAATTAAAAATAAGCTTTACAAAAAAGATAAAATCTTGATTGAATTGACATACTCATTTATTGAAAATTACTTTAGGAGTAAAGTTAATATTAATAATGTTGAAATATTAAACTTTTATAACCTTTTTTTAAAAAAAATTATAAATACCAAAATTTATAATTTAGACGAAGAAACTCTTTTTATGGAATTTGAAGATCGAATATTAAATGGGTAAAAATTTTTATATCACAACACCAATATACTACCCCTCTGCAAAGCCACACATGGGTCATGCTTATTCAAGTATTATTGCTGATTTTTTTTCACGATTTAAAACCATTGATGGGTACAAAGTTTATTTCCTAACTGGAACTGACGAACATGGACTTAAAATACAAAGATCAGCAGAGAAAAAAGGTTTAGATCCACTCAAATTCTGTGATCAAATTAGTAAAACCTTTAGAGATTTATCCAAAATTTTAAATTTAACTAATACAGATTTTATACGAACTACTGAAGAGCGACATAAGAAAACAGTTCAACATTTATGGAAAGAACTAGAAAAGAATGATGATATTTATCTTTCCAATTATTCAGGATGGTACTCTGTTTCAGATGAAGCTTTTTATAATGAAGATGAAATAGAAGAAGTAGAGGGTAAAAAAATTTCAATTAGTTCTAAATCACCCGTTGAATGGATAGAAGAGGAGTCATATTTTTTTAGACTTTCTAAATGGGAAAAGCCCTTATTAGATTTTTATAAAAAAAACCCTAATTTTATTTCACCTGCATCAAGAAAAAACGAGGTAATAAGTTTTGTTAAAAGTGGACTTAAAGATCTTTCAGTAAGTAGAAAATCTTTTTCATGGGGTATTAAGGTGCCTGGGAATGATAACCATGTTATCTATGTTTGGCTTGATGCACTTACCAACTATATAAGTGCTTTAAATTACCCCAATAAAGAAGATGAATTGTTTAAAAAATTTTGGCCTGCCTCAATACATTTAATTGGTAAAGATATATTAAGATTTCATGCTGTATATTGGCCAGCTTTTTTATTAGCTGCTAAAATTGAACTACCAAAAAAAGTTTATGGTCACGGATGGATACTTTCGGGAGATGAGAAAATGTCTAAATCAAAAGGTAATATTTTAGATCCATTGCAAATTATTGATGAATATGGCTTGGATCCATTAAGATATTATTTAATAAAAGAAGTCTCTTTCGGTAATGATGGAAATATATCCCAAGATAGATTAGAGGACTGTATAAATAGTGATTTAGCAAATAATTATGGAAATTTATGTCAACGTGTTACTGCTTTTGCAATAAAAAATTGTGATGGGAAAATACCAGAAAAGATAAAATTTGAAGAAGATGATTTAAATATTTTAAATAAATTTAGGGACAATTTAGAAAATATTAGAACTAAGATAGACCAACAAAATTTAAATTTTTATATTGACTATATAGTTAATTCACTTTTTGAGGCTAATAA
>JACWDH010000039.1 GCA_014654235.1 Pelagibacterales bacterium SAG-MED10
AATTGCTACTTTCACTTTAAGTATGTGTGGAACCTTTTTAGTAAGATCTGGAATTCTTAATTCTGTTCACACATTTGCCAATGATCCAGAGAGAGGTTTATTTATTTTAATATTTTTATTTACTTTGATTTTTTTATCCTTACTTATTTTTTTCGTCTTTCACAAACCTGGTCAAAATAATCAAGCTAATTTTTTTTGGTTAAGTAAGGAAACCTCAATTTTAATAAACAATTGGTTTATGATGTATTTTTTATCAGTAGTATTGATTGGTACTGTTTATCCTATATTTTTGGATGTTATATCTTCCCAAAAAATTTCTGTAGGACCACCATTTTATCACAAACTGATAATTCCATTTCTAATTCCTTTTTTATTGATGATGGCAATTGGGCCTAAGTTAAAATGGATAAAGTCAGATTTAAAAGATAAAATCTATCTATTTTCACTTTTAGTCATTTCAGTTTTAATTTCATTTTTTATCGTTAAAAATTTTAATGCAAATGTTCTTGTTAATACCATTTTAATTTCTGCGGCTCTTTACTTATTCTTCATTACTTTAAGAGATTTTTTTAATAAGAAGTATAAAAATCTTGCTCAAAATATTGCTCACTTTGGATTTAGTTTATTGATTTTAAGTATTTTATTTAACAATTTATTTTCAAGTGAAATTATAACTAACCTAAAAGTAGGCGAAACTTATAATAGCTCAAAAACAAAAATAGTATTTGAGAGCATAAATCAAAGAAAGCAAAAAAATTACAACTCCATTATTGCTAATTTTAGTATTACTAATTCTGAGGGAATTAATAATAATCTATCCCCTGAACTAAGAATATACAATCAACCCAAAATCACTACTAGCGAAGCAGATATTAAGACAACATTGATGAAGGATAAGTTTATTGTAATCAATTTAGTTCAAAATCAAGATTATTTTAATGTAAGATATCAAGTTAAGCCTTTCATGTTGTGGATATGGTTATCGGTAATGATCATAAGCTTGGGTGGATTAATTAGTTTATTAAAAAAAAGAACATGAAACAAAAATTAGTACCTTACTCAATTATCGTAATATTTTTTGTAATTTTTTTGGTTTTTTATAAAAGTCTAAAGGATACTAATATTTATACTCCAGAGGTGAAGATCAATAATGATATTCCAATTTTCTCAGCTGAACGTCTTCTTTCTAATGAGTCATTAGACTCAAAAGAAATTTTTCAATTAGATAAATTTTATATATTAAATATTTGGTCATCGTGGTGTGCACCATGTAGAGATGAGCACTCGATATTAATGGACTTAAGTAAAAGTAATAAATTTATTGTTATTGGAATGAATTATAAAGATAACAAAAAGAATGCTAAAAGTTTTCTGGATGAATTGGGAAACCCCTATGAAAAAATTATTATTGACAAAAATGGGACCAAATCAATTGAGTGGGGTGCTTTTGGTGTACCTGAAACCTTCATAATATATAACAACAAAATAATAAAAAAATATATTGGGCCCTTAAACCAGGAACTTTTTTTAGAAATACAGAATTTAACAAAATGAAAACTTTTAAAACTTTAATAATTATTTTTCATTTACTCTGTTTTAATAATCTTTATGCAAATGAAAATAGTGAGAGAAATGAGATAACTAAAAATCTTAGATGTTTGATTTGTCAGGGACAATCAGTTTACGACTCAGATTCTGATTTTGCTAATAGTATGAAGATTTTAGTTGATAAAAAATTGAATGAAGGATTGTCTGATAAAGAAATATATAGTTATTTTAAGGAAAAATACGGGGATTGGATTTTGTATGATCCTGGGCTTAATAAAAATACCTATTTACTATGGTTATTGCCAATATTGATATTTCTATTTGGAGGTGCAATAATTGTGAAAAGTTTTATATTTAAAAAATAACTATTTATTAGCCATGAATTTAAAAAATTTTACAGTATCATTATTTTTAGTTTTTTTAACTTTTTCAGTAAGTGCAGAAGAATTAGAAGTAAAAAATCAAAATACAGAATTCAATGTTTATACGGGGATGTTTGATTTTAGTGATGATGGTAAAAAATCTACTTTATTGGGTTTTCAGCATCAAAATGAAAATTTAAATAAAGATACATTTTTAGGAAACATTTCACCAATTACTGGAGCTTTAATTACAGCAGATGCTGCAGGTTATTTATATACTGGTATTCAGGCTCAGTATAAGTTGGGTGCTTTAAATATCACTCCGAGTTTTACCCCTGGTTTATATTTTGAAGGAGATGGAAAAGACTTAGGACATTTGATTGAATTTAAAAGCGAATTGCAGTTCTCACTTGATTTATCAAAATCAAGCGAATTAGGTTTCTCTTATAATCATATATCAAATGCTAGTTTAGGGGACAAAAATCCTGGGGCAAATAGTTATATGTTTAATTTCTTGAAAAACTTCTAATAAAGCTAATGAATTTAAAAGATTGTCATAATTTTGCAGATTTTAGAAAACTAGCAAAAAAGAAACTACCTTCCCCAATTTTTCATTACATCGACGGTGCCGCAGACGATGAGGTAACTTACGCAAGAAATACAAGTGCATTTGATGATGTTGATTTAGTGCCAAATGTTTTAAGAGGTGTGGAGAATGTTGATTTATCTACAACAATATTTGGTAAAAAATTAGA
>JACWDH010000004.1 GCA_014654235.1 Pelagibacterales bacterium SAG-MED10
ATCAAAAATAGTAAAACCAGTTGAAGTAAATCCTGATACCGACCAAAAATTTAAACGCGTGAATGGTAGCAGTGATGTAACAGTAGATGTAAGGTTGATGTGTTCATCAAGTAAGGATTTAAAAAAAGAAATTGAGATTGGTAATTTTAGAGAAGATCTTTTTCACCGAATAAATGTATTTGAAATTAATGTTGAGCCGTTGAGTCAAAGAATTTCTGATATCCCACTTTTAATAAATTATTTTTCAAAAAAAATATCTGAGAATTATAATATCAAAGAATTAAATATCGACGAGAACAACAGTTATATTTTAAATCATAATTGGCAGGGTAATGTTAGAGAGTTAAGAAATTTAATTGAAAGGATTGCTATATTGCAACCAGATACAAAAGATAAAATTTCTAATATTATTAAAGAGTCTTTAAAAAATAATAATTTTGATGATCAAATTGCTGAAAATAGCCTATCTGTGCCATTAAAAGAGGCTAGAGAAAAGTTTGAAAAGGAGTATTTAACTATCCAATTAAAAAAATTTAATGGAAATATTTCAAAAACAGCAATCTTTGTTGGTATGGAACGAAGTGCCTTACATAGAAAACTTAAAGGCTTAGGAATTAAAGAATTTAATTAATGAACATTATTATTTGTGGTGCTGGAAGGGTGGGGTTTACTATTGCCAAACAATTAAGTGAACAAGGTCATTCTATAACTGTAATTGATACATCTAGTGAAGATATTAAAAAAATAGATGATGCTTTAGATGTTAAGGCAATTGTTGGTAAGGCAACTTATCCAACTATACTTGAAAAGGCGAATGCAGCTGAAACAGATATGATCATCGCTGTTACCAGAAATGATGAAATTAATATGGTTATATGTCAAATCGCTTTTTCCATATTTAATATTCCAAAGAAAATTGCAAGAATAAGGTCACAGGATTATTTAAATCCTAAGTTTACTACAGTTTATAATAAAGAAAATTTACCAATTGATGTAATTATTTCACCAGAACTTGAAATTGCAAAATCAATTCAAAGAAAGTTAGAGGCTCCTGGAGCATTAGACAGTGTTCCTTTTGCAGATAATAAAATACGATTATTAGAAATTCTAATTAATGATGGTTGTAGTTTGATTAACATAAAGCTTAATGATCTAACAAAAAAATACCCTAATTTAGATGCAAATGTAATTGGAATTATTAGAGATGATAAGTTTTTAATTCCAAAAAAAAGAAGATGAAATTAGAAAAAATGATAAAATTTATGTAATTATTAATTCTTCTCAAACTGCTGAAACATTAGAAGCTTTTGGTCATACAGAAAAAGTATCTAAAAAAATTCTTATTGTTGGCGGTGGTAACATCGGTTTTAATCTTGCAAAGAATATTGAGGAAACGTTAGATGCTGCAAGAGTTAAAATTGTTGAAAAAGACAAAGAGCGAGCAGAATTCCTTGCATCAGAATTAAACAATACAATAGTGATTAATGGCAACGGTTTAGATGAAGAAGTGTTAGCGGAAGCAAATTTAGAGGAAGCTGAAACTGTCCTTGCTTTAACCAATGATGATGAGGATAACCTGATGGTTAGTGTTCTTGTTGAAAAATTTGCTAAAGATGAAAAAGAAATTGAAGATAAAAGAACGATGGCATTAGTCAATAAACCTAATTATTCTCTATTACAAGACTCTCTTAAAATTGATGATTTAATAGATCCAAGAATGAATACTGTTTCTAGTATATTAAAACATGTTCATAAAGGCACCATAGAAACAGCTTACACAATTATGAATGGTGAATATGAAGTAATTGAAGCTGAAATTATCGAGACATCAGAATTAATTAATAAAGAATTGAAGAATTCAAATTTACCAGATGAGGTAAGAATTGGTGCAGTTTTAAGAGCAGATAAGATAATAATTCCCCGATCCGATTTTGTTTTTTTAAAAGAAGATAAAGTTGTTTTTTTGGCAAATAAAGACTCTATTTCAGTTGTGGAAAATATTTTTAGAATTAGTTCAATCTAATTAAATGGCACTATTCAGAGTTAAATATTTAAGTTTTTTTTTTATACTTGTCTCTATATTTTCTTTTTTTAATATAATTTATTCTTATTATTTTAACTTATATCTCAACCTAAACACTTACTACGCAAGCTTAATAATTTCAGGATTAATAGGAATTTTTTTTTATTACTTAAAATCAAGTTTAAAAAAACCATCAATTTTTGAGAAGATTTTAACAGTACTACTTGGTTATATACTAATACCCTTAGTATTATGTATTCCATTTTATTTAAGTATTTATAATTTAACTTTTTTAAACTCAATTTTTGAGTCGGTATCAGGATTTACTTCAACTGGTTTTACTATTTTTGATAATATCAAGCATATAGACCAAGGCTTAATATTATGGAGATCTTCAATTCAATGGATTGGAGGATTATACTTTTTATTCTCGATAATTTTTCTTATCGATATTTATGATGAAAGTTTAAAAAAATCATTAACAAATTTTTTATCTTTCAGTAGCTCTGAGATTTTAAAACAAACTATTAAAATTTTTTTTTTATATACCAGCTTAACCATTTTTATTTTTATTGTTTTAAATATATTTGGTATCAGAATATTTAACTCTCTTAATCTTGCAATGACAGCTATTTCCTCCGGAGGTTTTTTACCTGATAATGAGCTTTCAACGATTTTATTAACGAACACTCAAATAATTGTTTTCTCACTTTTAATGTTGATCTCTTTCTTTAGTATTTTTTTTACCTATAACTTAATTTTTTTAAGAAAAAAAAATCTTAATTTTTTTTATGAAGATATTCACTTATTTTTGTATTTTTTAATATTGGTAAGTATTTTTTTTATTTTTTTTAGTTATGATAAAAATTTTTCATTCAACTTCTTAAATTTAGTTAGTAGTATTTCAAATATTGGCATTTCTTTAGAAGTAGAACAAAAAAACTTAAACTTAATCTATTTAATATTAGTAATAGTTGGTGGTTCTTTTTTTTCAACAAGTTCAGGATTAAGATTTTTAAAAAATTTACTCTCTTTCTAAATATTCAATCAATCAAATTCTTTCTTTTAGTAAACCTAATAAAGTATTTATGAATAAGCTTATTTTTTCTAAAATTAATTTTGATACAGCTGATATTAATAAATATTTTTTAACCGTTTTAATATTTATTATTTCTCTTTTTTCATTAACAATTTTATTATCATTGAGTAATATTGAGTTTGAAAATGCATTTAAATTGGCAGTATTAACCTTAATGAATACGGTCAATTCTTCTGCTTATGGAATTAGTGATTTCGACTTTCAAAACTTACATTTTTTAACTAAATATTTTCTTATTTTTTTTATGATTATAGGAAGGGTTGAATTTTTATCTTTGTTATTGATAGCTAAAAAATTTCTTTTTAAATATTAATTTAGTATTATAACAGTATCATAATATTTGTGCGCCCTTAGCTCAGCTGGATAGAGCATCGGTTTTCTAAACCGAGGGTCGGAGGTTCGAATCCTCCAGGGCGCGCCATCTTGTTCATTTTAGGTCATAATTATCCAGAAATTTATCTTGATGGTAAATATTTATCATGCTTAAATTATGAATATTCAAAAGTAATTTTGAATTATTTGTTAACAAATAAAAAACAAAAGGAAGAATAATGTTTAAATACTTAAAACAATTAACTTCTTTAGTCGCTATGGTTGCTGTGTTGTTTACTTTTACAACAGAAACTATGGCTGCTAAAAAATCTAAGACTCTTAAAAACACTCAAAAAAAGGGTTTTGTAAGATGTGGAGTATCTCAAGGTCTTCCAGGATTTTCTAATGCTGATGCTGCAGGAAATTGGACTGGTGTTGACGTTGATGTATGTAGAGCGGTAGCTGCTGCAGTACTAGGTGATGCAAGTAAAGTAAAATACACACCACTAAGTGCTAAAGAAAGATTTACTGCTTTAACTTCTGGTGAGATTGATATCTTATCAAGAAACACAACTTGGACTCTTTCTAGAGATGCTGATATCGGACTTACTTTCGTTGGAGTAAACTTCTACGATGGTCAAGGTTTCATGGTTAGAAAAAGTTCTGGTATTACTTCAACAAGCCAATTCAAAAAATGGTATCTCAGCTTGTACAAATATTGGTACAACAACTGAGTTAAATATGAGAGACTTCTTTAACTCCAAAGGAATTTCTTATACTCCAGTTGCTTTTGAAAAAGCTGATGAAGTCGTAGCTGCTTATGATGCTGGTAGATGTGATACTTACACTACTGACAAATCAGGTTTGGCTGCACAAAGAACTAAAATGTCTAATCCAGATGAGCACATCGTGTTACCTGAAACTATTTCAAAAGAGCCATTAGGCCCTGTTGTTAGACAAGGTGATTCAGTATGGGAAGATATCGTAAGATGGTCTTTAAATACTATGATCGAGGCTGAGGAGTATGGAATTACTTCTGGTAATGCTGACATGATGAAAACTTCAGATAACCCAGCTATTAAAAGATTAGTTGGTGCTGAAGGTGAAATGGGTGCTGCATTCGGTCTTGATAACGATTGGAACTACAGAATTATCACACAAGTTGGTAACTACGGTGAAAGTTATAAAAGAAATATAGCTGACACTGGTATTTTACCTGACAGAGGTCCAAATGAATTATGGACTAAAGGTGGTATTTTATACGTTCCACCATCAAGATAATTTAAGTTATAAATTGATAAAAAGGGCTAGATTAATCTAGCCCTTTTTTTAAAGTACTCTCAAATGAAATTAAAAAAAATTCTTCCTCAGTTCTTAACTCTTTTATTTATAGTTTTAATTTTTGGTTTTTTTACCATGAATGCTCAAGAAAATATGGATACCAGAGGTATTGAGTTTGGCTTTGGTTTTTTTAAAACAAGAGGCATCATTTGATATTCAATTTTCTTTAATAGATTATGATGGGTCAAAATCTTATGCTAGAGCTTATTTAGTCGGTTTACTAAACACCTTACTTGTATCTGTTATTGGTATTATTCTTTGTACTGTTTTAGGAGTGGTTATAGGTGTTGCAAGACTTTCACCAAATTATTTAATTAACAGAACCGCTAGTGTTTATATTGAATTTTTTAGAAATATTCCTTTATTACTTCAAATATTCTTTTGGTATTTTGCTGCATTAAGAGCACTACCTATGCCAGAAGATGCATCGTTACTTCTTGGCACATCATATATGACTATCAAAGGTCTTTATACACCAGCACCAATTTGGAAAAATTTTGATGTATTTTTGATATCGTTAATCATATCTTTAATAATAATCTTCTTTTTCAATAGATACGCCAAAAGAAAACAAGAGGAAGCAGGTATTCAGTATCCAAAATTCTTAATATCACTTGGTATTTTTTTAATAATACCAGCATTAACATTTATTTTTGGTGGAGTAGATTTACAGTGGAGTTTTCCAGAATTAAAACAGTTGGCCAAAACATCTTTTACTTATGAAGGAGGAGTAGGAATACCTCCAGAATTAATAGCACTAACTTTAGCGCTAACGCTTTATACAGCCACTTTTATTGCTGAAAACGTAAGAGCTGGAATTCAAGGAATAGGGAAAGGACAAAAAGAGGCTGCGGCATCTATAGGATTAACACCAGGACAAGTTTTAAAATTAGTTATCATGCCTCAAGCTCTAAGAATTATTATTCCACCTACAACAAATCAATATCTTAATTTAACGAAAAATTCTTCTTTAGCTGCAGCTATAGCTTATCCTGATTTAGTTTTAGTATTTGCTGGTACCGCAATGATGCAAACAGGAAGAGCAATTGAAATAGTGGCTATTACAATGGCAACATATTTAACAATTAGTTTATCAATTTCACTATTTATGAATTGGTACAATAAATCAATTGCTATTAAGGAAAAATAAAAATTATGAGTAAAGTTAATTTATTAAAACCCAATAAAGAAAATATTAATTTATTTTTAGGTCTTGGAGTTTTATTTTTCACATTAGGCATACTTGATTTTTATTTAAATAATTTTTATGAAAAAAATATAACTGGTTTTTTACCAGGTTTTATTAGTTTCTTTACGCCTCTAATCTTTGGAATGATTGGTCTTCATTTTGTTAGAATTGAATTTTCGGGAATTAAAAAATTAGATGAATTAAACAAAAATATTAATACAAGTAACTTCAATGCAGCCCTTAGTTTTAGTATTATATTATTATTAATATTCTCAATACCACCATTACTAAACTGGTTTATTTTTGATGCAAATATTGCAGGTGACACCAAAGAAGCATGTACTGGAGGAGGAGCTTGCTGGGTTTACATCAAAGTATGGTTTAATAGATTTATGTATGGAATGTATCCTAATGCTGAGCAATGGAGAGTAAACGCTACATTCATAATTGTCTTAGTCTTTATGGGACTTGGTTATTTCTTTCCACTAAGATTTAAAAAATACCTAACATTATATTACGTAATTTTTTTACCAATAATTTCATTTTTATTAATCTACTATTTGATATCTGGTGGTGAATTTGGTTTGGAATGGGTTGAAACTGGAGCATGGGGTGGTTTATCATTAACATTCATAGTCTCATTCTTTTCTTTAATCTTTTGTTTTCCAATCGGTATGATGCTGGCACTTGGTAGAAGATCTGATTTACCAGTTGTTAAATATTCATCATTAACTTTTATAGAATTTTGGAGAGGTGTACCGTTGATCACAGTATTATTTATGTCAGCTGTAATGTTCCCAATGTTTCTTCCTGATGGAACTTATGTTGATAAATTAATTAGAGTTATTGCTGCAATTGTATTATTTGAAGCTGCATATACTGCTGAAGTTATAAGAGGAGGTCTTCAAGCTTTACCAAGAGGTCAATATGATGCTGCTAAATCTCTAGGGATGGGATATTGGAGATTACATTTGTTGGTTATCTTACCACAAGCACTTAAATTAGTTATTCCTGGTATTGCTAATACTTTTCTTGCATTAGTAAAAGATACACCTCTTATATTTGTTGTTGGTCTTTTAGAATTAGCAGGTATGCTTGGTCTTGCAAAAACTAATCCTAAATGGTTAGGTTTCTCAATGGAAGGGTATGTCTTTGCTGGAATAATTTTCTGGATTATTTGTTATTCAATGAGTAAGTATAGTTATAACTTAGAACTTAAGTACAAAACAGATAGATAAAAAATGTCAGAAGCAATTATACAAATCAAAGATGTAAATAAGTGGTTTGGAGACTTTCAAGTTTTAAGTGGAATAAATCTTGAGGTAATGCCTAAAGAAAAAATAGTAGTATGTGGTCCGTCAGGGTCAGGAAAATCTACTTTAATAAGATGCATCAACCGATTAGAGGAACATCAAGAAGGTAATATAATTGTTGATGGCACAGAAATTTCAGAAGATACTAAGAATATTGAGCAGGTTAGAGCTGAAGTTGGTATGGTATTTCAACAATTCAATTTATTTCCACATTTATCTATATTAGACAATTGTACGCTTGCGCCTATATGGGTAAAAAAATTGCCTAAAAAAGGAGCAGAAGAATTAGCCTTAAAACATTTAGAGAGAGTACAAATATTAGATCAAGCTCAAAAATTCCCTGGTCAACTTTCTGGTGGACAACAACAACGTGTGGCTATTGCAAGAGCTTTATGTATGGAGCCAAAAATAATGTTATTTGATGAACCAACATCAGCACTTGACCCTGAAATGATTAAAGAAGTACTAGATGTTATGGTAAATTTGGCTAATGAAGGTATGACAATGATTGTTGTTACACATGAAATGGGATTTGCTAAAGAAGTGGCAGATAGTATGATTTTTATGGATGAAGGAAAGATAGTAGAAAAGGCTGATACTAAAGAATTTTTTGCTAATCCAAAGAGTGAGAGAACTAAGCTATTTTTAAGTCAAATCTTATAACAAATTTTAACTTTTAGTTCAGATAAGGGTCAATTTCGATAAGCCTATTCTGAGTTTTTAATGCTAACTTATGCTTGACAAGTTTTAAAATTATCTAAAAACCTTATGAAATATAAAAATTTTTCTATTGCAGGGAATTTAAATTTTCTATTGAATAAGATTTTAAAATTTAATTAAGAGGGGTCTTAATGGAGGATAATTTCAACAAACACTTAGGCAATAAGCTTAAGCTAAGAAGATTAGCTTTAGGTTTGACACAAACTAAAGTAGCAAAAGCTATTAACGTAACATTTCAACAAATTCAAAAATACGAAAAAGGTACTAATGGGGTAAGTTCAATAAGACTATTGCAACTTTCAAATTATTTAAAGGTTCCAATTAATTATTTCTTTGAAGATTTTTCAGAGTATCTAATTAATTTAGAAAAATCACAAGAAGGTCATATGAATGTAAATTATAATTTTTTAACAAAATTATATTCAGAATTAACAGCTGATCAAAAATTAAAATTTAATAAATCTTTACAGGTTTCTTCAGTTGGAATTTCAAAAACTGGTTAAATTAAAATTTTATTAAGACCCTTAAATTAATTTTATAATTTTATATTTATTTTTTTAGAGAAAATTTTTTTTTGGCTCCTCGGGCAGGACTCGAACCTGCGACCAATTGATTAACAGTCAACTGCTCTACCAACTGAGCTACCGAGGAATGTAAAAAAGCAACTTACTTTTTTTTAAAACTAAAACAAGATTTATTTTGGAGGCAACGCCCGGAATCGAACCGGGATACAAGGATTTGCAATCCTCTGCGTAACCATTCCGCCACGTTGCCTTCTTGTTTTTTGACTTATAGCTACAGATGCCTTTTTATATTAAATATTTTTCATTAGTCTATTAAATAACGATCTAAATTGATTATTGTTAATTTAGATTATTAAATTATAAACTTTAAGATCCATGAGTAACGATAAATATATACATTCTGATGTTGAGGATAGAATTTATTCTTATTGGGAAAAAAATGGACTATTTAAACCTAAAGAAAATTCAAAAAAATTTTCAATAGTAATACCTCCACCCAATGTGACTGGTAGTCTTCATATGGGGCATGCTTTGAATAATTCTATTCAAGATTTATTAGTTCGTTATCATCGAATGAATAATTATGAAACTTTATGGCAACCAGGAACCGATCACGCAGGAATTGCTACTCAAGCCCTTGTTGAAAAAAAACTTAGTGCAGAAAAAATTGATAAAAATGAAATTGGTCGAGAAAAATTCATTGAAAAAGTTTGGGAATGGAAAGAGCAATACGGTGACATCATAATTAATCAATTAAAGAAACTTGGATGTTCTTGTGATTGGTCCAGAAATGCGTTTACGATGGATGAAAATCTATCAAAATCAGTAATAAAGGTATTTGTTGATTTATATAATAAAGGTTTAATTTATAAGGATAAAAAATTAGTAAATTGGGACACAGTTTTAAAAACGGCCATTTCAGATTTAGAAGTTGATCAAAGAGAGGTAAATTCAAAAATTTATTATATTAAATATCCAATTGATGGAACGGATGAATTTATAACAATTGCCACCACAAGACCTGAAACAATGTTGGGTGACACTGCAATAGCTGTAAATCCAAAAGATGATCGTTTTAAATCTTATGTTGGCAAAACTGTTACAATCCCAATAGTTGGAAGAAAAATAAAAATTATTGAAGATGATTACGCAGATCCTGAACAAGGAACAGGTGCTTTAAAAATAACTCCAGCACATGATTTTAATGATTATGATGTAGGTCAAAGGAATAATCTTGAAATTATAAATATTTTTACTGAAGCAGGCAAAATTAACGATAATGCTCCTAAAGAATATATTGGTCTTGATAGGTTTGAAGCAAGAAAAAGAATTTTAAAGGAATTAAAAGATAAAGAGTTTTTTGATAAGGAAGAAAATATTAAAAATAAAGTTCCTTATGGAGATAGATCTAATTCAATCATTGAACCTTTTTTAACAGAACAATGGTTTGCTGATGCAGGTAAATTATCAGTTAAAGCAAAAGAAGTTGTAAATTCTAAAAAAACAAATTTCTTTCCTGAGAATTGGTCAAAAACTTATTTTCAATGGATGAACAATATAGAACCCTGGTGTATTTCAAGACAGTTATGGTGGGGTCATCAAATACCTGCTTGGTACGGACCTGATAATAAAATTTTTGTTGCATACAATGAAGATGAAGCAAAACAATTAGCTAACAAACATTATGGTAAAGGTGTCGAGTTAAACAGAGATCCTGATGTTTTAGATACATGGTTTTCTTCTGGTCTTTGGCCATTTGCAACACTTGGATGGCCTGATGATAAAAAATTTGTTGAGAAGTTTTATCCAACATCAGTTTTAGTAACTGGTTTTGATATTATTTTCTTTTGGGTTGCAAGAATGATTATGTTTGGAACTGAATTTTTAAACAAAGAACCTTTTAAAGATATTTATGTTCATGCTTTAGTTAGAGATGAAAAAGGACAAAAAATGTCTAAATCCAAAGGCAATGTTATTGATCCTTTAGATTTAATTGAAAAATATAGTGCAGATGCTTTAAGATTTACGCTTCTTTCAATGGCTTCACCTGGGACTGATGTTAAACTTTCTGAAGATAGAGTTAAAGGCTATAGGAATTTCTTAAATAAATTATGGAATGCTAATAACTTTTTAATAACTAATGAATGTGATTTTAAAAATATTGATCAAATTCCAGAGTTAAAAGTTAATATTAATAAATGGATTTATTCAGAGTTAGCAGAAACTACTAATAAAATTGTTAAAAACTTAGAAGATTATCGATTTGATGAAGCAGCTAAAAATGCTTATCAATTTACATGGCATTCTTATTGTGATTGGTATCTAGAGCTTTCTAAAACAATTCTTTTTTCAGATGATGAGGACGCTAAAGAAGAGGTCAGGAGAGTTTCAACCTATGTATTCAAGCAAATACTAGTTTTATTACATCCATTTATCCCATTTGTTACTGAAGAAATTTGGCTGAAAAATAAATTTGATAATAAGGGCAATGATTATTTAATGCAAAAAAATTGGATATCTGTAAAATCAATTAAAGATTCACACACAGATCAGGTAGAAAATATAATTAATATAATATCTGAGCTAAGATCGTTTAAAAATGAGCTAAATGTAAGACCTGGTTCATTCATAGACATCTCAATTGACAATATAAACAAAGATCAAAAGCAATTTATTAGTTCAAATGAAATAATTCTTAAAAAATTAGGTCGAATAAACAATATCCTTAGTGATGATTTAGATAAACCGGCTGCGACAATGGTTGTTTCAGGCGATTTATTTAAAATCTATTTTGATAAAGACGTTGATTTAAAGTTAATAAAGGAAAATTTAACTAGTAAACAAGAACGATTAGAACAGGAGATGCATAAGATATCTCAAAGACTAGAAAATAAAAGTTTTGTAGACAGGGCACCAAAAGAGATTGTTGAACAAGAAAAAACTAATTATAATAATTTAAAGAACGATGTTGATAAGATATCAATAACAATAAAGGGTATATAATGGCAAAATTTAACAAGAAGAAACTTCCAAGCAGACATACTTCATTAGGAGCAGATAGAGCTCCTCATAGATCATTTTATTATGCAATGGGAGAAACTGAAAAAGATGTAGCAAAACCCTTTGTTGGCGTGGTTTCGACTTGGAATGAGGCAGCTCCTTGTAACATAGCGTTAATGAGACAGGCTCAATCTGTTAAAAAAGGTGTTAGATCAAATGGAGGTACTCCAAGAGAATTTTGTACCATTACTGTTACTGATGGAATTGCTATGGGTCATGAAGGAATGAAATCTTCTTTAATCTCAAGAGAAGTTATAGCTGATTCTGCAGAATTAACAGTCAGAGGACATTGTTATGATGCATTAGTTGGTATTGCAGGATGTGATAAATCTTTACCAGGTTTAATGATGTCGATGGTTAGATTAAATGTTCCAAGTGTATTTATTTATGGAGGTTCAATCCTTCCAGGAAGATATAAGGGTAAAGATGTGACTGTAGTAGATGTATTTGAAGCGGTTGGAAAACATTCATCAGGTAAAATGTCAGCAGCAGAACTTAGAAAATTAGAGTTAGTTGCTTGTCCAAGTGCAGGTGCTTGTGGGGGTCAATTTACTGCAAATACCATGGCGTGTGTATCTGAGGCTATTGGATTAGCATTACCATATTCAGCAGGAACTCCAGCTCCTTATGAAGAAAGAGATAAGTATGCAAAAGAAAGTGGCAAAATGGTTATGCAACTTTTAAAAAAACAAATTAAGCCAAGAGATATTGTAACTAGAAAAGCTTTAGAAAATGCTGCAACAATAGTTGCTGCAACAGGTGGATCAACTAATGCTGGATTACATTTACCAGCAATTGCAAATGAAGCAGGAATTAAATTTGATTTAATGGATGTTGCTAAAATTTTTAAAAGAACACCTTACCTTGCAGATTTAAAACCAGGTGGAAAATACGTTGCAAAAGATATGTGGTTAGCAGGTGGTGTCCCAATGTTATTAAAAACTTTATATGAAGGTGGCTACATTCACGGTGATTGCATGACTGTTACAGGAAAAACAATGAAAGAAAATTTAAAAAATATTAAATTTAATCCTAAACAAAAAGTAATGAGATCTTATAAAGATCCATTATCACCTACAGGAGGTGTAGTTGGTTTAAAAGGTAACTTAGCTCCAGATGGAGCGATAGTAAAAGTTGCAGGATTAGCTAAATTACAATTTACCGGAAAAGCAAGATGCTTTGATAATGAAGAAAGTGCAATGAAGGCAGTGCAAAGCAAAAAGTATAATGATGGTGATGTAATTATAATTAGATACGAAGGACCAGTAGGGGGTCCTGGTATGAGAGAAATGTTATCTACAACAGGTGCAATTTATGGACAAGGTAAAGGGGAGAAAGTAGCTCTTATAACTGATGGAAGGTTCTCTGGAGCTACCAGAGGCTTCTGTGTGGGTCATGTGGGCCCTGAGGCTGCCCTAGGAGGTCCTATAGGCCTTTTACGTAATGGTGATATCATTGATATCGATGCTAAAAAAGGAACTATCAATGTCAGACTTTCTAAAAAAGAATTAGCTTCAAGAAAAAGAAAATGGAGAGCACGAAAATCTGATTTTGGATCTGGTACTTTATGGAAATATGCACAAACCGTTGGTCCAGCGTTTTTAGGCGCACCAACACACCCAGGTAAGAAAAAAGAAGTTAAGGATTATTCAGAAATTTAATGAAAATTCGTCCAGTCATTTTATGTGGAGGTGCTGGAACTCGACTTTGGCCAAATTCTAAAAATCATCAAGCAAAACAGTTTATTGATTTTGGTAATTGGACTTTACTTGGAAAAACTTTAGAGAGAATAAAAGCAACTATTTTTGATGCACCAATTATCAGCACTAATAAGAAATATTTAAAAGAGGTAAAAAAACATCTTAAAAAAAATAAGATTAAAAAATATAAAATTGTTTTAGAACCTGCAAAAAGAAATACAGCTCCTGCTATTTTAAGCACTGCTTTAATTAAAGATATTCCTGACAATCAACCGTTAATGTTTTTTACAGCAGACCATTTGATTGAAAAGATGAGTGTTTTTAATAAAGCCATTAATAAAAATAAGACAAAATTAACTGACCAAAATATTTTCATATTTGGAATTAAACCAACCTCACCATCAAGTGAATATGGATATTTTGTAACCAAAAAAATTAAAGGAAATATTAATAAAGTAACAAAATTCATAGAAAAACCTAAAGAAAGTAGAGCAAAACAAGTAATTAAACAAAAAGGTTATTGGAATTCAGGAATGTTTTATCTTCGAAAAGATTCAATAATTAATAACTTTAAAAAATATAATCCAAGTATTTACAGAAATTGTTTAAATTCAGTTAATAAAGCAAAATATAAAGCTAATACTTACTATTTAAATAAAGCTTCATTTATAAAAGCCACTGCTAAATCTTTTGATTATGCAATTTTAGAAAAAACAAAACAAATCAATGCAATTAAATTAGATATCCCTTGGTCAGATCTTGGTAGTTGGAAAGAAATATTAAAGATGTTTGACAAAAATAAATATAAATTAGCTAAGAAAAAAAATATTTTTCATCGTCCCTGGGGAAAATATATAAATTTATTCAATGGCAAAGAGTTCTTGATTAAAGAATTATTTGTTAAACCAAAAGGAATATTAAGTTTACAGAAACATCATCATAGAGCTGAACATTGGTTAGTTACACAAGGAAATCCCAAAATCACTTTAAATAAAGATAGTTTTATTAAAAAACCAAATGAGCATATATTTATACCATTACAATCAATACATAGAATTCAAAACCCTGGAAATAAACCTGTAAAAATAATGGAAGCTCAAGTTGGCTCAATTTTGAAGGAAAGTGATATTGTTAGATATCAAGATGTTTATGGAAGAGTTCGTTAAATTAACTGAATTGTAATATTAGATAAATATTTTTGTAATTAAATTTACTTAATAATTGTTTACAAAATTTATCGTTAAAAACATTTTCTTCCTCTATTTAATTTAAATTTTGTTAATCAACTACTTTCTCTCTTCTTCTAATTGAGAAGAGAGAAAGACGAATTTAGATATTAATTATTTACAGATGCTGGGGTTTCACTAGCTTGTTTCCTAGCTATTTTTTTTGCTTTTTTTTCAGCAACTTTTTTTTCTAAACTTGCAATTTTTATATTAATTTTAGATAATTTTTTTTCTTTTAAATTTATCTTATTTTTGAACTTATTAATTGATTTAATAATTTTTTGTTTCTTTTTTGCAAAGTTTTTAAGTTTTTTTTTCATCTCAACCTCCAATTGTATGAGTTTAATAATATATTATTGCAAAATATCAAAATCAAGTAAATGAAATATTTAAGCTGCTTTTAGGATATTAAATTCTTGTTTTGAAGACGAAATAATTATTTTTTTGTGCTCACCGAAATTATCACCATCAATTTGTACAGGTATATTATTTCCCAAACCATCAAATTTAATTTTATCTACATTGACAGTAATTACAGATTTAGATTTATCCAAATTTCCATATAGAGCTATTAAATAAATATAATAAAGCAATTTATATCTTTTTAGATCCTTAAAAATATAGGTAGTAAATTTTTTATCAAATATATGTGTGTCTGTAATTTTATGGTGTCCAGCATAGTATTTACTATTTGAGCATAGCACCCAATCAGCAAATATTTCTTCTTTATCTATTGATACTTTAATTTTTTTATTATTCATCGATAAAAATTTTTGGAAACCTTTGATACCAAAAATAACTTTACCTAGAATTTTCTTTAAATAAGAGTCAATAGAATTAACAATTTGAGCGTCCCATCCAATACCTGCCATTAAAATAAAATGCTTGTCATTAATTTTAACCAAACATGTCTTATCATAATTATCTGAAGTAAGCGTATTAGCTATATGTTTTACATTTTTAGTCATACCTAATTCTGCTTGCAAAATATTAGCCGTACCAGCTGGAATATATCCAATTGCAAAATTTTCAGGGAGTTTGAAATTATTTTTTATTAATTCATTAACTGCAAAAGAAACAGAACCATCTCCGCCAGCAACTAATAATCTATCGTAGTTATTTATTTCAAAGTTTTTTATTACTTCAGAGGCTTCAGACTCACTTGATGTTTCAAATAAATCAACTTTGTGGTGATTCGATATTTCTTCAAGTATTTTTTTGATAAATTTTGACTTTCTTCCACCTGCTGATTTCTTATTATATATAAGACAAAATTTCATATTTAATAAAACTGTAACATAAAAATGTAGTATTGAGTTAAAGATTCTACTTATAATAGAATCACTAATTATAACAAGAAAATATGAAAACAAAAAAATCTTTAATTACATACAAAAGCTTATTTATTTCTGATGTGCATCTAGGAACTAAAGGATGTCAGGCAGATAAATTATTAGAATTTTTTAAATATTCAAGGTCAGAGAATTTATACCTAGTAGGAGATATAATTGATGTATGGGCTATGCAGAAAACGTTTTATTGGCCTCAACAGCACAATGACATAATCCAAAAAATTTTAAGAAAAGCAAGGCATGGTACAAAAGTATTTTATATAATTGGAAACCATGACGAGGTTTTTAGAAAATTTATACCAATGCATTTTGGAGAAATCAATATAGTTAACAGAGTTATTCATGAGACACCGCTTGGAAAAAAATATCTTGTAGTCCACGGTGATGCTTGGGACGGTGTAATGAAATATGCTAAATGGTTATCTAAATTAGGATCAATCGCATATGAACTATTACTTAAATTAAATATTGTTATAAATTTTTTTAGAAAACTAAGAGGAAAAAGTTATTGGTCTCTAGCAAAATTTTTAAAATATAAAGTTAAAAATGCAGTTAAATATATAGGTGAATATGAAAAAACAGTATCGGATTATGCAAAAAGAAAAAAATTTGACGGCATAATTTGTGGTCATATTCATCATGCAGAAGACCAAAATTTTAATGGTGTAAATTATTTGAATTGTGGTGATTGGGTAGAGTCTTGTACTGCACTTGCTGAAAAATACGATGGAACTTTTGAAATTATCTATTGGGATAAGGTAAGAAACAATTTTGTTGAAGAGGATGAAGAAAAAGAAAAAGAAATTAGTAAATCAGATAAAATAGAAGAATTAAAGAAAGCTTCTTAAGTGTGAAAATTCTAATCGTAACAGATGCATACTATCCACAAGTGAATGGTGTGGTTAGAACTTTGCATGAAACCGGAGAAATATTAAAATCTCAAGGTCATAACATAGAGTTTATCACACCCCAACAATTTCTTACTGTTCCAATGCCAAAATATAATGAGATTAGATTATCATTAAATGTTTGGCCAAGAGTAAGTAATTTAATCAATGCAATAAAACCTGATGCAATACATATCGCAACCGAAGGTCCTTTAGGTTTTATGGCAAGAAGGCACTGTATTAAAAATGGTTTAAAATTTACTACTAGCTTTCACACTAGATTTGATAAGTATATGAAACTTTACATGCCAATCATTCCTGCAAAATGGTCAGAGAAGTTTTTATGTAATTTTCATAATAAAGCTGAAAGAATTTTAGTCACAACAGAGTCGATGAGAGAAGAACTAATAGCTTTAGGGGTTGATAATAATAAAATGGTAACTTGGACAAGGGGTGGTAATCATGGAGCTTTTAAAAATCCAGTTAAAAGAGATTTACCATACAAAAGACCTATATGGATTTACGTTGGAAGAGTGGCTGTTGAAAAAAATATTAAGGCCTTTTTAGATTTAGAATTAGAAGGCACAAAAGTTATAATTGGTAAAGGACCAGATTTAAATAATTTAAAAAAAAAGTTTACAAAAGATATTTTTTTAGGTGAAAAAACAAATGGAGAATTAGCATCTCATTTTGCTTCTTCTGACGTTTTTGTTTTTCCAAGCAAAACAGATACTTTTGGTATTGTTGTACTAGAGTCATTAAATTGTGGGACACCAGTTGCCGCTTATCCTGTTCCAGGCCCGAAAGATATATTAGGAGGGACTAACATAGATACTTTAGATAATGATCTTAAAGCTTCTGCTCTAAAGGCTTTAAAAGTTAATAGAGAAGATTGTTTAGAATTTGCTAAAAAATATAGCTGGGAAGAAACAGCTAAAATATTCTTCGAGAATATCTCCCCTAATTAATATTTACAACTATAGATCTAAGTTTGTCTACTATTTGTCTATTATTTAATCTTTCGTTTTGTAGTGATGAAATTTTTTTCCCAATACTAAGCTTAAATGTTTGATTTTTTTTATTTAATAATTCTCGTATAAATAAAATTCTTCTTAAATTATTATTTACAAAACCTATTGTGTGAAAAAGTAAGCTATTTTTTCCAAAAAAACGTACAGGAATAATTGTAGCATTTGTCTTATTAATTATAGATCCAATTAATGGTTTCCATCTTCTTTCATTAGCCTCATTAAAAATTAGAGAAGAAGTTGCAACTTCTCCTGAAGGAAAGGTTATTAAAATTCCATTTGAATTTACGTGCTCAATTGCTTTTTTTTTAGAAATGATATTTTTTTTAATATCTTCTGTTAATGTTGAAAATTTAATTGGTAACAAGTATTCTCTTATTTGGTCAATTTGTGAAACTTCATCGTTAATTAAAATTTTATAATCCTTTCGGACATCACATATTATTGAACAAATTATTAGTCCATCTAATAATCCAAATGGATGATTTGCAACTATTATACTTGATCCTGCTTTAGGTATATTGTCAATATTTTCTGCAATGTAATTTATTTTTAAAATATCTAAAGTTTTTTTCCAAAAATTATTTGATTGTTTTAATTCCTTGTAATTAACTTTATACAAAGATTTGATTTCATCAATTTTTGAAATTTTCTCTAGGATTTGCTGCATTAGTCTAAAATTTTATTTACATATTCTTTATTTATTTTTTCAATTGGTAAAAAAATAAAAACATCTGTTGTCTTGAATTTATTGTCAATTACAGCACCTGTCCCGATAGATGCATTAAACTTTAAATATGCTTTGATTAAAGTGGGTAATTTTGCAAATAATCTAATATTTAAATTAATTTTCTTTTGGTAATCAATATTTACTCTATATTTTGGTAAAGCACTGACGGTAATGTTATCTGGCATTTTGTGATGATGATTAAGATATATTAACTGATCCTCAATCTTGCTAACATTAGTGCTTAAGAAACTGGCTGTACCAAACAAAGCATCGATATTATTTTTTTTAATATAATGATGAATTTCTTTCCACATTAATTGGAGTACATTTTTATTTCTAAATTTTTGAGATATACATGATCGACTTAATTCAAGCATATTATTATAAATTCTTGAATTTAATAAATTCTCTAAATTAAATTCATCGCAACTATAAAAACCTGATTTTTTTTCTGCAACAGATTGCTTAAGTAAACGATAAGTACCTATTACTTTTGTTTTCGAAAATTTTGATTTTCTGTGGGTTACAATTATATGATCTGCATAATTATCAAATTTATCAGAGTCTCTTCTAAAATTTCCTATATTTAATATAGGGTTTTTAATTCTTTCAGAGAAGAAGACTTTATATCTAAGTTTTTGCGCAAGTTTTATTTCGCCTCTACTTTCAGCTAGTTTGACATTAAATGTAGGTTTAAAAAAATCATAAGTATTAATATTAAACTTTTTGTTCTGATTAACTTTTCTTAATAGAGTATTTATTGTCATGAATCTTTGATAAAAGATTCACATGTATTTAATGTTAAAAAATTATTTCAAATTTATTACATAATAATATTATGGATTTACTTACTATTTTTTTTGTTAGCGTCATAATTGTATTAGGTTATTTTTTAGTTAAGAAAAATGTAAAGCCTGAAAACACTGCTATTGTTGAAAACAAATCTAACAAAAACGATTTAAGTAAAAGAGTTATAATTGAAGAGTTAGAAGATCAATTTTTTGCATTAGATAGGTATAATCAAATTAAATATCTTAATAAAAGTGCAAAACAGCGATTTGGGCAAAATCTAATAGACAAAAATATATCTACTGTAATCAGAGATACCAAACTACTTGAGTCAATAGAAAAAACTATTGAGACACAGGTGACCCAAAATATTGACATTGAAATTAACCTTCCGTCGTATCAACTTTACAAAATTTACATCATTCCTGGACCTACATATTTGTTTCCAGAAAATAATTCTGTTGTTTTGTTTTTGAAAGATTTTACAGAAATTACAAAAGCTCAAAAATTTAAAACAGATTTTGTTGCTAACGTTAGCCACGAATTAAGAACACCTTTAGTCTCTATAAAAAGTTCTTTAGAAACTATTTTGGGGCCAGCATCAGATGATGCAAAAGCTCAAAAGAAATTCATGAAAATTATGTCAGATCAAGTTGTAAGAATGGAGAATTTAATTAATGATTTGTTAATATTAAGTAGAATTGAACTTGAAGAACATATCAAACCAAACCAAATTGTAGATATAAATGATATTGTTTTAAATATTAAAAGTAATTTCGAGTTACCTCTTAAAAAGAAAAAACTCAATTTAAAAGTTAATTTAATGCACCCAACTTTAGTGTATGGAGACACTGATAAACTTTTTACTGTTTTTTCTAACTTAATTGATAATGCAATAAAGTATTCAGAGGAAAATAAAAATATAAAAATAAAAAGTGAAGATTGCGATGGTAAGTTAATAGATAAACATTTAATGATCAGTGTAAAAGATTATGGAATAGGTATCCCACAGGAATTTATTCCAAGAATTACTGAAAGATTTTTTAGAGTTGATACCGAAAAAAGTAAAAAAATTGGTGGCACAGGTTTAGGGTTAGCAATTATGAAACATATAATCACCCAGCATAGAGGAGATTATGAGATTCTTAGTTCTGTTAACAAAGGTACAGAAATAAAAATTTATCTTCCAACAAAATAGTTAAAGCTGAAAAAGTGTTAAAATCTGAATAAAATTCGTTAAAAATTTAACAAATTTTTTATTGATTATTGTTACAGTTTATTTAAATTTTTTGAATGTTAAAAATATTTAAAAGTATTTTAATTTCATTTGTTTTTATTTTCTCATCAATTTTGAATAGTTATTCTTTAGATATTTCAACAATTTTGAGAAATCAACAATTAACCGTGTTTGATATAGGTGTCTTTAGATTACAAGAGGATTTAAAAAAAACCTATCCGGTAATAAAGCAGCATTCTGCTGCTAAGTATGAGGAAATTTATTTAGACGTTGTTTCATCTTGGTGGAGAAATAGTGTGGATATGCTTGTATCTATACCAATGAAAGAGGGGCTCGATAAATCTACTTATATGTCCGACTCATTTAGATGCAGAAATATATTTAATTCTGTTAGGGA
The DNA here is from genome assembly GCA_014654235.1 of Pelagibacterales bacterium SAG-MED10. Taxonomy (GTDB): domain Bacteria; phylum Pseudomonadota; class Alphaproteobacteria; order Pelagibacterales; family Pelagibacteraceae; genus Pelagibacter. The sequence goes on from JACWDH010000004.1 coordinate 20,928, forward strand.
CCATCTTTTAAAAGATCAAAATTTGAGTAATTATAGGTACACTATGGCAACAAGTTATCTTACTTCAATATTCTCAACACCATCTAATTGGCCTAAATGGAGATATGATCCAATGGTATTAGAAGAACTTGTAAATTTAGTTAGACTTGAAGTTACTTTATATCCTACACCTGACCTTGCTTTTAGTAATAATTCTAATCCTGTTTCTTGCAAAGGGGGCTTAGAAACTGAAACTAATGAGATAGTTATCTCAATGAAATACAACTAAAAAGTTATCATTTTAACAAAATTGTAACAAATCTGTAATATTAAAGATTCAATGAATTTGTACGAGTCACTCATCTTTTAATTAATTAATGAAAGGATTAAAGATAATGAAAAAACTAACTATAATTGTTGCATCATTAGTTGCACTAACAATTGCAACTGTTGCACAAGCAAGAGATCAAATCAAAATAGTTGGTTCATCTACAGTATTCCCATATGCAACTGTTGTTGCTGAAAGATTTGGTGGTAAGGGATTTAAAACTCCTGTAATCGAATCTACTGGTACTGGTGGAGGAGCTAAACTGTTCTGTGCTGGTGTTGGTGAGAACCATCCAGATATAACAAATGCATCAAGAGCAATGAAAGATAAAGAGAAAGCTCTATGTAAAAAAAATGGTGTTAATGAAATCGTTGAAATCGTAATCGGTAATGACGGTATTACATTAGCATACAGCTTAGATGCAGAACCAGTTAACTTTACAAAAGAACAACTTTGGAAAGCATTAGCTAAACACTCTGTTGTTGATGGTAAACTAGTTGATAACATTTATACTTCATGGGATCAAATAGATCCAAGTTTACCAAAACAAAAAATTTCAGTTATGATTCCTCCAGGAACTTCTGGAACAAGAGATGCTTGGAATTCTTTGGTAATGAAAAAAGGTATGCCAAAAGAAGCTAAAGCGCTTTATAAAAAAGGTTTTGAAGCTGGAAACAAAAAATATAAAAAGCCACAAAAACTTTACAGAGAAGATGGTGCTGCAATTGAGGTAGGTGAAAATGATAGTTTAATTATTCAAAAACTTACTCAAGATAAAGAAATGTTTGGTTTCTTTGGTTTCAGTTACTTCTTAGCTGCTAAAGATAAACTTCAAGCTGCAAGTATTGAAGGTGGTCAACCTTCTTTAGAATCTATTCAAGATTACAGCTATGCAGTTGCAAGACCATTATTTTTCTACGTTAAAAAGGCTCACGTTGGTGTGATCCCTGGTTTACATGAATTTGTAAAAGAGTTCACTACAACTAAAGCGATAGGTAAAAATGGTTATTTAGCTGACATTGGTTTAGTACCGTTAGATAAAGGGTTGTATAGAACAACTAGAGATAACGCGAAAAATCTTGTCGCAATGGCTGACTAATAAGTTTGGTTAACAAATAGAAATTAAGGGGTCTTTTTAGACCCCTTTTTTTTAGAAAAGTGTAAAGTTAACGTAAAGGGGATTCATTGAACTTAATATTATTTATATTTATAGTTTTACTAGGCTTTACAAGTTATTATTTTGGAAGAAAAAAAGCATACACAATTCAATCAACTAATAAAAGATTAACCGCACTCCCACAATTCTACGGATATTATCTTGCTATATGGTGCGCTATTCCAGCATTTATTATTTATTCCTTATGGGCAATTTTTGAACCAACCATCGTAAAATTACTAATTTTAAGTGATTATGCAAATCAAGGTTATCTAGATGATGAACTAAATCTAATTTATGAAAAAACGAAAGCACTTTCCCGTGGTCAATTTACAGGAGAAGTTACATCTTTTATTCAAGTTTCATCAGAAAAATATTTAAATCTTCTTTCAATAGCTCAAAGCTCAAAAGTTGTTATAGTTTTATGTATTATTATTGCTTCTGTAGCTTATGCATACAAAAGAATTTCATTGAATAATAGAACGAGAGAACCAGTAGAAAAGTTTTTTAACGCTGTTTTATTCACTGCTTCTTTAGCTGCAATTTTAACTACTGTTGGAATTGTCTTTTCATTAATATTTCAAACAATAGATTTTTTTAAAGTAATCCCTTTGTTTGATTTTGTTTTTGGAACTCATTGGTATCCAGCAAAAGCTTTTGTAAGAGACTCATCTGAAGCATTAGATCCAACAATGTATTCAGATACTTTTGGCGCAGTTCCAATTTTTGCAGGTACTTTTTTTATAGCCTTCATTGCTATGTGTGTAGCTATACCGATTGGTCTAATGAGTGGAATATATTTAGCTGAATATGCATCATATAAAGTAAGACAATATGCTAAACCTTTGATAGAAATTTTAGCTGGAATACCAACAGTGGTTTATGGTTTTTTTGCAGCTTTAACTGTTGGACCATTTTTAAAAGATATAGGAACAGCAATGGGGCTAGAAGTATCTGCTGAGAGTGCTCTTGCTGCTGGTGGAGTGATGGGGATTATGATTATTCCATTTATATCAAGTCTTAGTGACGATGTTATCACAAGTGTTCCTCAAAGCCTTAGAGATGGAAGTTATGCCATGGGTGCAACAAAATCAGAGACAATTAAAAAAGTTATTTTTCCTGCAGCCTTACCTGGAATTGTTGGATCAATATTATTAGGTGTTTCAAGAGCAATAGGTGAAACAATGATTGTAGTGATGGCATCTGGATTAGCTGCGAACTTAACTTTAAATCCACTAGAGTCTACTTCAACAATTACTGCACAAATTGTTGTCATTTTAATTGGTGACCAAGCATTCGGAGATCCAAAAACGCAAGCTGCATTTGCTTTAGGAATGTCATTATTTTTAGTGACTTTGTGTTTAAACATTGTGGCTTTAAGAGTGGTTAAAAAATATAGAGAAAAATATGAATAAAAATAAAGAAAAACTGTTAGCAAAAAGATATTCCTCAGAAAAAAGATTTCAGTTTTTAGGTAAAAGTGCAATTTTTATGGCACTTTTGTTTTTGGCATTTTTTATATTTAAAATTTTTTCAACCGGTTATACGGCTTTTCAAAAAACTTGGTTGATAGTACCTGTCAATTTTGATGCTGAAACTATGTATTTAGATACAAATCCGTCCAAAGAGGATTTGGAAGATGCTGATTATTTTGAAATATCACTCCAGTCAATGTTTAACTTAGATAAAAATGCAAATGAGAAACAACAAAATGAATTAAAAAAAATGGTTTCTTATTTCTTTGAAAGAGAAATTAAACAAGAATTGATTAATGATCCAAGTTTACTGGGAAAAACAAAAGATATTTATATCACTGCATCAGATGATTTGGACCAGGTATTTAAAGGAAATTACCCAAGAGACCTACCCGAAAAACAAAGAAGAGTTACCGATTATCAATTAAAAATTTTTGATCAGCTTGTAGAACAAGGAAAAGTAGAGAGTAAATTTAATTTAAGTTTTTTTACTTATCCAGACTCTCGTGAAGCTGAGTTAGCTGGTATTGCAAGTTCATTTATGGGTTCTATATTTTCAATTTTAGTTTGTTTAGCTATTGCTTTTCCTGTGGCTGTTTTAGCAGCAATATACTTAGAAGAATTTGCCCCCAAAAATAGATTTACAGATTTTATCGAGGTAAATATTAATAATCTAGCAGCAGTACCATCTATTGTATTTGGTCTTTTAGGTTTGGGAATTTTATTAGCAGTGTTCCAATTACCAAGGTCAACACCTTTAGTTGGAGGAATAACTTTATCTTTGATGACTTTGCCAACAATAATTATTGCTTGTAGAGCGTCTTTAAAAGCAGTGCCACCAAGTATAAGAGAAGCAGCTCTAGCGATGGGAGCTAGCCGTATGCAAACCACAATGCATCATACAGTACCTCTGTCGATGCCAGGTACGCTGTCTGGGACTATTATTGGATTAGCTCAAGCATTGGGTGAAACAGCACCATTAATATTGATTGGTATGGTAGCTTTTGTAAACACTATCCCTGGCTCACCAATGGACCCTGCTGCAAGTCTGCCTGTTCAAATTTATATTTGGGCTGAAAGTGCTGAGAGGGGATTTGTTGAAAAAGTTTCAGCTTGTATAATGGTTTTACTTGGTTTTTTAATAGTTATGAATTTGTTCGCACAAATAATAAGACATAAATTTGAAAAAAAATGGAGTTAATATGATTAAGATTAGTGCAAAAAATGTTGATGTTTTTTATGGAAAAAAACAAGCTTTGTTTAATATAAATTTAGAAATAGAGGAAAATCAGGTGACAGCCTTAATTGGACCATCGGGATGTGGTAAATCTACTTTTTTAAGATGCTTAAATAGAATGAATGATGTAATCGATATATGTAATGTTCAAGGAGAGATAGTTATAAATGATTTTAATATAAACGATAAAGGGTGTGACGTAGTAAGATTGCGAGAAAAAATTGGAATGGTTTTTCAAAAACCAAATCCATTTCCAAAAACATTATACGAAAATATTTCTTATGGTCCTACAATTCATGGTATGGCTCAATCAAAACAAGAAATGGATGAAATAGTTGAGACAAGTTTAAAAAAAGCTGCGCTCTGGGAAGAAGTAAAAGATAGACTTCATGAACCTGGAACAGGTTTGTCAGGTGGCCAGCAACAACGGTTATGTATAGCAAGAGCTATTTCGGTACAACCGGAGGTAATCTTAATGGACGAGCCTTGCTCAGCATTAGACCCAATTGCAACAGCCCAAATTGAGGAGTTAATTGATGAATTAAAGAAAGAACATACAATAATTATAGTTACTCACTCTATGGCTCAAGCAGCAAGAGTATCTCAAAATACTGGTTTCTTTCACTTAGGAGAATTGATAGAACATGGATCAACAGATAAGATATTTAAGAATCCAGAAAATAATAAAACGCAAGATTATATTACAGGGAGGTTCGGATAATGTCGGAAGCAACGCATACAGTAAAATCTTACGAAGAAGAATTACAAAGTTTAAATAAAAATATCATAAAAATGGGTGTTTCATGCGAAGAGGCATTAGGAAAAGCAATTATTGCAATAACTACTCGTGATAGCGAAAATGCAGAAACAGTAATAAAAAACGATGAAAAAATTGATAAGTTTGAAACTTTAATAGAACAGCAAGTCGTAAACCTCATTGCGTTAAGACAGCCAATGGCTATAGATTTAAGAGAAACGGTAACAGCACTAAAAATATCCTCTGATTTAGAGAGAATTGGTGATTTAGCCAAAAACATTTCGAAAAGAACTCTATTATTAAATGAAAATTTACCAAAAAATCTAGTTGAAGCTTTAGTGAGGGTTTCCACAAATGTTCAAAAACAATTAAAATCTGTTTTAGACGCTTATCTGGATAGATCTTCATCGATGGCTGTGAACGTTTGGGAGAATGATGAGCAAATAGATGAGTTAACTAATCTTTGTATGCAAGAAGTGATTAAATATCTTAAAGAACATGAAAGCAATTTGGATGATGGAACTCACTTATTGTTTGTTACAAAAAATATAGAGAGAATTGGTGATCATACAACAAACATTGCAGAACAAATATATTATTTAGTTGAAGGTGAGTATTTAGAAGGTGATAGACCAAAAGGTACAGAGCCAATAGTAACTGGAGAAAAGTAATAATGTCAGCACATGTTTTTATTGCTGAAGATGAAACGCCAATAGTAACTTTATTAAAATACAATTTAGAAAAAGAGGGCCATAAGGTAAGTTTTTCTGAAAATGGAGAGGAAGCACTTAAATTAATTAAAGATAAGCAACCTGATTTAATACTTTTGGATTGGATGCTGCCAGATCTTTCTGGAGTGGATCTTTGTAAAAATTTAAAGAAGGATAAAAAATTTAGTGATATACCAATAATAATGCTAACTGCTAAAGGCGAGGAAGCAGATAAAATTAAAGCATTTGACACAGGTGCAGACGATTATGTGACAAAACCGTTTAGTCAAAAAGAACTTAATGCTAGAATAAAATCTCTCCTAAGAAGGTCTAAACCTCAATCTTCAGTGGACGTTGTGGAATTTACTGATTTAAAAATAGATAGAGTAACAAAACGTGTCTACAGAAATAATAAAGAAATATCCTTAGGACCAACTGAATTTAAATTATTAGATTTTTTTATTAAAAACCCTAAAAGAGTTTATTCACGAGAACAACTTTTAAATAATGTTTGGGGTGAAAATATCTATGTAGAGTCTCGAACGGTTGATGTTCATATAAGAAGATTGAGACAAGCTATAAATATAGAAAAAACTAAACCATTAATAAGAACTGTTAGATCGGCAGGTTATTCTTTAGAGTCCTGAAGATCTTTTGGTCTAATAAACTCTTTAATTAATCCATTATTTTTTATTTCTTTCCATTCAATTAAATCAAAATTAATTTTGGCAAAGGCAGAGGTTGGAAATTTATAATTTAGTAATTTAAAATGATTATTATTTTGGTTCTTTGTTAAGGCTTTTACTAAATTTCTTACTGTAGGTTCATGGTTAATTAACAAAATAGATTTATATTTTTTTGGAATTGTTTTAATTAACTCAATAATTCTATCTTCATTTGCTAAATAAAGTTTCTTCGATGAAAAAATTTTTCTTGGTGTAGTGATTTTTTTTAAAAGTATATTTAAAGTTTTTTTTGTTCTATTTGCACTAGAAACTAATACATAATCAAACTTATAATTTTTTTTAATAAAAAATTCACAAATTAATTTAGCATTGTTCTTACCTCTTTTACTTAACGGTCTATCAAAATCGTCTAGACTGGGATCACTCCAACTGGATTTTGAGTGACGCATGACATATAAATGTAACATTATTTGTAATTATATGACTCCATTAAAAAAACAACAGAAACAAGAGTTAAAATCTAAATATATCAACAGAGAATTATCTTGGCTTAAATTTAATGATAGAGTGTTACTTGAAGCTCAAAATATAGATAATCCACTATATGAAAGAGTAAAATTTCTGTCCATAGCTGGATCTAATTTAGATGAGTTTTTTATGGTTCGTGTTGCTGGTTTATATAGCCAGATAAAACAAGAGGTAGAGTCGTTAAGTTCGGATGGATTAAATCCAGAAGAACAAATGAGTGAAGTTGTTCAAGAAACTAAAAATCTTCTTGTTAAACAGAACTTAATTTACAAAAATCTAATTTCACAACTAAAGAAAAATTATATTACTTTAGTGAAACCACAAGATCTTAGTAAAAACGAAAAAATCAAACTAAAAAATATTTTTTATGAGGAAATATTTCCTTTACTGACACCTTCAGCTATTGATCCTGCACATCCATTTCCGTTCATAGTAAATCAAGGCAGAGCAGTGGTTATGAAACTTAAAAAAAAAAATAAAAAAAGATTATTAAATTCAATCATCGTAATACCCAAAGCTTTATCAAGATTTATAGAAATAGATGGAGGAAAAAATTACAAAAAATATGTTATTCTTGATGATATAATTAGTTTTTTTTCCTCTGAAATATTTCCAGATCACAATCTAGAGAGTAAAATGATATTTAGGGTTATTAGAGATAGTGACGTCGAAATACAAGAGGAAGCTGAAGATCTGGTAAGATCATTTGAATTAGCACTCAAGAGAAGAAGAATTGGAGATATAGTTCGTTTAGAAGTAATCAAAAACAGCAATAAAGATTTAATAAAATTTATTACTAATAAATTAGAAGTAAACCCAGATTATATATACGAAACAGAAGGACTTGTAGGTATTGAAGATATAGATCAAATATGTAAGTTAAAAAACTCTAAACTCAGATTTAAAAATTTTAATCCTCGAGAAGTAGAAAGATTAAAAGAATTTAATAACAATTTTTTTGATACTATTAAACAAAAAGATTTAGTTGTTCATCACCCCTTTGAAACATTTGATGCCGTAATTGAATTTTTAAATCAAGCCGCTTATGATAAAAAAGTTATTGCAATAAAACAAACCCTTTATAGAACAACTTTAGACTCACCCATAGTTAAAGCGCTTATCTCCGCTGCAGAAAATGGAAAAACGGTCACAGCTCTTATTGAAATTAAAGCAAGATTTGATGAAGAGGCCAATATTCAATTAGCTAGAAGTTTAGAAAAAGCTGGGGTTCAAATTGTTTACGGTTTTGCAAAGTATAAGACACACGCTAAGTCTTCTTTAGTGCTTAGACGAGAACTAGGTAAAATACAAACCTATGTTCATTTAGGTACTGGAAATTATCACCCTGTAAATGCAAAAATTTACACAGACTTATCTTTATTCAGCTCCAATAAAAAAATTGCTGGTGATGTAGAAAAATTTTTTAATTACGTTACAGGTTATTCAAAACCTAGAAATTTAAATAAAATATCAATTTCACCAATTAATCTAAGAATTACTCTTAACAAATGTATAGATATAGAAATTTCAAACGCTAAAAAAGGAAAAAAAGCTGAAATATGGGCAAAAATGAACTCTCTGGTTGATCCAATCATCATTGATAAATTTTATGAGGCTTCAAACGCAGGTGTTAGAATTTATCTTTTTGTAAGAGGAGTCTGCTGTTTGAGACCTGGTGTAAAAGATAAATCTGAAAATATAGTGGTCAAAAGTATGATAGGAAGATTTCTTGAACACTCAAGAATATATTGTTTTGCAAATGGAAAAGAGATGCCTAACAGAAATGCAAAAGTTTTTATTTCTTCAGCTGATTTAATGCCTAGGAATTTGAATAGAAGAGTTGAACTTCTAGTACCAATTGAAAATTCAACAGTTCATGAACAAATATTAGATCAAATAATGTTAGCAAATTATTTAGACAACAAGCAAAGTTGGCATTTAGATCCAACTGGAAATTATAAAAAAATTAAATATAGTAAGGATGATTCTTTTTCAGCCCATGAATATTTTATGCATAATCCAAGTTTGTCAGGTAGAGGTAAAGCAAAATTAAAAATTCGTCCAAAAAAACTTAATTTGAGATTAATTAAAAATGACACTAAAAGTTCTTAAAACAAATCCAAATTTAAAGTTAAAGCAAGCGAAACTTGCTATAATTGATATAGGTTCAAATTCAATTAGAATGCTAATTTATGATGATTTTACCTCGTCTAGAGTTCCTTTTTTTAACGAAAAAGCTGTATGTGAACTTGGTAAAAATTTAGATAAATCTAGAAAGTTGCACCATTCTGGAAAAATATATGCTCTTAAAGTACTAAAGAGATTTTCAGAAATTTTAAATGTATCACAAATTACAAATGTAAAAATCATAGCAACTGCAGTTCTCAGAGAAGCTTCGGATGCCAGGCCTTTTACTGAAGAGGTTGAAAAATTATTTCAAAAAAAAATAGAAATTCTTAGTGGTGATCAAGAAGCGGAATGTGCAGCTGAAGGTGTAAAAATAGGTTTTGAAAATGTTGATGGTCTTGTTGCTGATTTAGGTGGAGGTAGTTTAGAATTGGCTAGAGTTGAAAATAATGTAATCACTAATAAAACCTCCTTACCCCTTGGTGTTTTAAGATTAATTAATAATCCAATAGTTAAAAAAAGAAATTTATCAAAATACATTAAAAATTTATTTGCTGATGAAAAATGGTTATCCAAGAAAAAATTTAAAAATTTATATTTAGTTGGAGGTACATGGAGAGCTTTATTTAAACTTCATTTATTTCAGAATGAATACCCCGTTCATATTATTCATCAATATTCGATTGACAATGATAGATTAACAAAATTTTTAGATAAAATCTCATCTTTTAGTAAGTCAAAATTAAAAACTGTAGAATATATTTCCAAATCTAGAACTCAATATTTGCCGTATAGTTCGATAATTTTAAACGAGATAATAAATTTAACTAATCCTAAAAAAATCGTATGTTCTATAAGTGGTTTGAGGGAAGGAGCTTTAGTAAAAGAACATTTTAAAGATTTTGAAAATTCAGTAATGTTTAGCAAGTCACTAGACCATATTGCAAAAAAAAGAGGTGATTTAGGATTAACATTTAAAAAATATTATGATTTTATTAAGCCTGTTTTTGAGGGTAATGAGCACTATAATAAAAAATTATTAAACCTAGCATGTGTTTTAAGCCATATGGACTGGGGACTTGGCGCTTTTCAAAAGGCAGAATTAGTTTTTCAAGAAACTCTTAATACACCTTTGCTTAAACTAACACATAAAGAAAGAATTCAAATAGCACTCTCATGTTACTGGAGATATTGCAGCATCAAATATAATCCTAAGATTGAATATTTAACTTTTTTGAACAATAACGAAATCTTTTCAAGTAAACAAGTAGGTTCAGCTTTAAGATTTGCACACGCACTAACATCAATATCAACAATTTTTTTAGAGGAATTTAAATTATATAAAAGAGGCAACTCTGTTTTTTTGAAAATACCTTCTCATCATCAAGAAATAATTTCCAAACAAGTTACAAAAAAGTTTAAAGCCCTAGCAAGAGAATTATTTTTAGAACCTAGAGTAATTTATTCAAATTAATTTAAATTTTTTTAAAATAAATTTAAGATTTTAATAATATAATTGAAACAATTTTTTACTAAAATATATATGTTTTAAGTTTATTCTTCTCTTATGTGGGGTGCTTACTTAGTAGGCACCCCTATAACTTTAAGAAATGATGCTATATGAGAGGCATTACAAAATTTATCTTTAAGAATTAACTTATTTATTTTATCTTTAGATAGTAAATGTATCTTAATACCTTTCTCAGACTCCTTTTTTTTAACTATATTATTTGAATAATAACAGTAGATTTTAGTTGTTAGTCTTCCTGGCTCACAATTTATTGTGAATATTTTTTTCGGTGTACCTAATATTTTATATCCTGTCTCCTCATAAAATTCTCTACAAGCTGCACTTAAAGGATTTTCTCCTTTATCAATTATACCAGATGGAAATTCATAGGTGACTTTACTAACTGGGACTCTTTTCTGACTTACTACAACAAATTTATCTTTTTTAATTTTACATACTATCAAGGATAAATTAGCTGTTTTTAAAAAATGATAATAACCTTTTTTTTTATATGGTTTATTAATTAGTTTTATATTGTTTGTTAAATTAATATTTTTCATGCATCTATAACATATTTTTATTTGACTAATATTAAAGTTTTTTTTAATCCTGAAATGAATTAGATTATTTTTTCTGAAATTAATTTGGAAATTCTTGGTATTAGTTCCATAGTATTGCTGTTCATTGGATTAATATATGAAGATTCAAGAAAGCTACTATATGCTTTTTCGTACTCTTTCATTTCCATATATACTTGTCCTTTCCCGATTAAAGCACCAAAATGTCTTTTTTCGAGTTTTAATACAATATCAATATCCTTTAATGCATTTTTATGTTTGCCCATTAAATACAAAGTGGTTGCTCGTCTATTCCAAGCCTCTGCCCAATTAGGGTCTTTATCAATAATTTTACTAAAAATATTGTAAGCTTTTAAATAATTTCTATTTTGGACGAACCTAGATCCTTCTTTTAAGTCTATTGTTAATTGGAAGTTAGTTGGATGTGTCTCCCATAATCTCCATATCTTATTTTCAAGTATTTTAGATTGTTTTTGCGAATTACATTCCTTTAACTGAATAAAAAGTTTATTTAATTTTGTATTTGTAGTCTCAGCATTTAAACTCAAAGTTGAGAATATAATTATAAATAAAACGTAATAGTATTTTTTCATATGTAATAAATTTGTAATATTTTTGTAACATTAATGAAACAATAAGAAAAATTCTATAAAGACAATAAAATTAAGAATTTCTAACAAATAAAAGGTATAAGCAACATTTGTTCTCCAAATTTAACTAATTTGATTCGAAAATTAAATGAAAAATACAAAAATAGAGGCAATTGTTTTTGATCTAGCTGGCACTCTAATAGATTTTGGAAGTCAAGCACCATCTAAAGTTCTTATTCATATTTTTAACGATAATGGAATACCAATAACTAGAAAAGAAGCTATTGGTCCTATGGGCATTGAAAAAAGAGCACATATAAGTCAATTAATCTATTCAAAGAAAATAAATCTACTGTGGAAAAAAAAGTATAAAAAAAAACCCAGTAAGAATGATATAGATAAATTATTTAAACTTTTTAATCCTGAGCTTAAAAAAATTATTAAAAAACACTCTAAATTAATTACAGGGAGTAAAAAAACTATTGAATTTATAAAAAATAAAAAAATTAAAATAGCTACAAATACTGGATACTCTGATGATATTTTAAAAATTATATTGTCAGAATTAAAAAAACAAAAATTTACACCAGACATTTCATATGGTTCTTCATATGCAAAAATTGGAAGACCAACAGCAGAGATAATATACAAAATTTTTTCTGACCTAAATATAACAAAGGGATCAAGTTGTATAAAAGTAGACGATACTATTCCTGGACTATTAGAAGGAGTAAATGCTGGGATGTGGGCAGTAGGTGTCATATTTTCAGGTAATGAATTTGGTAAAACAGAGGACGAATTTAATAAACTATCTTACAAAGATAAATCTAAATTTAGAAAAATGATCAAGAATAAATTTAAAAAAGTTGGTGCTGACTATGTAATAGATACAATTAAAGATTTACCTAAAGTAATTAAATTAATTGAGAAAAGAATTACGTAAAATCACCTATTGAAAAGCATTTTTTTAACCACAAATATTGCTAACATTGCACCTAGTAACTCTGCAATAATAAATAAGGGTGTATTTAAATAATTGATACCAGTAAATGTGTCTGTAAAGGTTCTAGCTATAGCAACGGCAGGATTTGCAAATGAGGTTGATGAAGTAAACCAGTATCCTGCGGTTATGTAGAATCCAACACACGCAGCGGTTACAACTTTTCCACTTTTCATTGATCCAAAAATTACTAAAATTAATCCAAACGTAGCTACTATTTCTGCAACAAATATATAAATACCATCTCTAGTTTTTGATGATAATTCATATATAGGTAATTCAAAAAAAAAATTTGCTAATCCCACACCTACAAGGCAACCTGATATTTGTGAAAAAATATAAATATGAATTAATTTAAATTTTAATTTTCCTGTAAAAACCATACTTAAACTTACAAATGGATTAAAATGAGCTCCTGATATATCAGAAAACACCGTTATAAGAACAAATAAACCTGCTCCTGTTGCAATTGTATTAGCCAATAACATAACTGCAAAATCGTCTGTAAGATTTTGAGCCATTATTCCAGAACCAACAACTATCATCACCAGGAAACAACTACCCAAGAATTCACTATAGATTATTTTTTTTTTGCTATCTTTCATAATTTTTAATCCATTCATTAATTCTAGTTTCTAGGTTAGAATAAGTTTTATGTATTTCTAATGAAATTAGTTCCTCTTTATTTGTTTTTTCACTATTTTCTAATTCATTAATAATATGAACAGGATCTTCAATATCCCAATGTATTATTTTTTCTGGAGATGGCCACACTGGACAAACTTCATTACTAGCATTGTTACATACAGTAAATACCTGGTCAAATTTTGTTTTTTCATCTAAAAATTTATTGAAGTTTTTTGATGATAGATTTTTTGTTTCAAAATTATTTTCATTAAGATACTTGATGACATATTTATTAATTATTCCAGATGGTTTGCTACCTGCACTATAACCAGCGAATTTATCCTTGTGATATTTATTAACTACACTTTCAGCTAATATGCTTCTATGAGAATTTCCTGTACAAACAAATAAAAGTTTTTTCATTATTAACTTTTATAAATATAAATAATTTTTGCTAGAGTTATTGATCATTAAATCAAAATTGTAACAAAACTGAAACATTAGTAATTTAATAAATTATTATGCATGCGATTTCTAGCATTAATAAATTATTTAAAATTATAGAAAATATTGGGTCTGATAAACAATATGGAAATGAAAAAGTTTCACAACTTGAACATGCAATTCAATGTGGATTATTGGCAAAAAAAAATAATGAGAGTGATTTTTTCATTACTGCTGCTTTGTTTCATGATATTGGTCACCTAATCATCAATGATAAAGAGGCTATAAAAAAAGGAATAGATAAAAAACATGAAAACTCTGGATCTCTTTTTCTATCTAAATTTTTCCCTGATGATGTTACAAGATTAATAAAAGGACATGTTCCGGCTAAAAGATATTTGGTTTATTGTGAAAATGGTTATTATGAATCTTTATCTATTGCTTCAAAACGAAGTTTAGATGTCCAAGGAGGAAGTTTTTCTAAAGAGGAAGCAAACGAATTTATTAAACAACCTTTTATGCAAGATGCAGTTAGATTAAGAAAATATGATGATCTTGCTAAAATTGAAAATTTAGAAATTCCAAATATAAATTATTTTTACAAACACGTAGAGAGAAGCTTTAAATAAACTTTTTTTTGTTTAAAAAAATTGCTGTTACGTTACCAAATATTGCTAAAACAAAAAATACAAATATTAACAAATCATATCCTCCTACATTCCATACCAACGAACCAATCCATGGACCAGCAATACTACCAATCATATATTGTAAAGCTAAAATACCATGAATATTGCCAAAGTTTTTTTTGGCCAAATGTATCATTTTGAACTAGAGGTTTTAAAATAGCCATACTGCCATATGCTGAACTATTAAATAAAACAAATAAAAATGCTAAATAATGATTAATATTTATAAAGTATAAAAATATCATTCCAACTACCATCGAGTAAAAACAAATTACAAATAATTTTAAATTTGACTTATCACCTCCATATATCATAACTAAAATTCTACCTATTACTTGTCCTGGTCCAAACAGAGATGCTGTCAATACAGCTTGGGATAGACTCATCCCTTTTTCCTGCAACATTGGAATTACATGAGTTGTAATAGCACCAATATTAAATCCAATAACAAACAATGAAAAACTAAATAACCAAAATCTAAAATCTTTAAGTATTATTTTAATCTTTGAATTTTGATCTGTTTTCTTTTCAATTTTTTTAAATTTTTTTAGAATTATATTTTTGAAACCAAAATAATTAGCTGGTGAACTAATCAATATATTTAATATTCCAAAAATAAATACAGTAAATCTCCAGTCATATTGTTCTGTTAAATAAGTAGCAGTAGGAAATGTGTATGTGCTTGCAAATCCAGCAAATAAAGTAATTATTGCAATAGATGTTTTGGCCTTTGATTTTAAATTAATAGTAATGACACTAAAAAGCATCGTATAAAGACAGCCACCCGAGGTTGCACTTACAAGTATCCAGGCAACTAAAAATTCAGTGTATGTGTTTGCTAAGGATAGATAGATTACACTTAATCCCAGCAATATCGGACTTACCCACATCATAGAAAAACTAAGATTTTTATCAACAAACTTACCAAGAATTGGTAACAATAGACTATGTACAACCAAGCCTAGAGAATAAATAAAGGTTAAATTATTCCTTGAAATACTGAGTTCATTTTCCCAAGTTAGCAACAACGCTGAGAACAGATACATACAACTGCTGTAACAAAAGGTAACTGATATACCTATTAAAAATGCTGGCAAATATTTCACAAAATTTTTTATTTCTTTAACATTTTTTTAACAAAAGTAAGTTAATAGATTATTATGAAAAAAATCCTAATCTCATTTATATTAACTTTATCCACAATTTCTATTACTCAAGCTGACAATCATGCTAAAATAACAGAGCAACAAGCCGGCAGTAGTTATTCACAAAATACTGAGGATACATTTAAAAATGAAATAGGGAATTGTGAAGACCCTGGCGTACTTATGTTAAGAGCCACTGTTAAAAATGATATTTCAAGATCTAGTCCCGAAAAAGCATCTGAGGCAGAAGCATTAATGAAAGAGGGCATGAAATTGTGTAATGAAAATAGAGTTTTTGAGGCTAAACTAAAATTAGAAGACGCTAAAACAACTGCCCGTGCAGGATTGGTAGACGGAGAAGATCCATCCGTAACTAAAATTGTTGCTGAAAATAATGAAACACCAAAGGAAGAAAAACCATGGTGGAAATTTTGGTAAAATAATTTCTAATTTTTTTTATCTTACAATTAATTGATCTGTTCCAATTAGTATTCTTCTAAGCCAAGCAGATAATCTATCCATAAATATTACTACAGCCAAAACTAATATTGCCATGTAGGCGACATTTTCAAAATCATTTCCAGTACCTAGTGCACCTAAAAATTGTAAACCAATTCCTCCTGCGCCCATTGCACCTATTATTACGGCTCCTCTAGTATTTGACTCTAAATAGTATAAGGATTGAGATACAAAAATTGGAAGTATTTGAGGAATTATACCAAATCTATGTTGTAGAAATTTGCTAGCCCCTGTAGATTGAACTCCTTCTTGTTGTTTCTTCTCAGTATTTTCAATTGCTTCAGAATACAATTTCCCTAACGTACCTGTATCGGTAAAACCAATCGCAAAAATACCAGTGAAGGGTCCTGGACCAAAAGCTCTCAAAAATATTAAACTCCAAATTAAAAAGTCTATTCCTCTTAAAGTATCAAATAATCTTCTCAACGTAAATCTTAGAGCTTTAATAGGTGTAACGTTGTATGCAGCAAGGAATGACAAGGGCAGAGCCATTACCGTAGCAAACATTGTCCCAAGTACAGCCATAACTATTGTTTCGAGCATTGCCCACCAAACTCTACCGTGCATAAATGCTTCATTATCCTTAATCTCTGTTAAGAAAAGTTTTAAATTAGACATTTCAGGAACAACTCTTTCTTTAGAAAAAGTCAAACCTAATGCTTCGAAAAAGCTATATGGTTCTAACGGACTTGAGAAATCAAACCAAAAATATTTCCATCCTATGCTGTAACGATGAATTTCTACTTTTTTAGGATATACCTGAACTCTCTCGTGTAAAGTTGGTCTAAATTCAACTCTGTTTTCTGTAATTCTAAAACCTTTTAAGTCATCTTTAGCTAAGTCTTCCGAACCTACTACGTAAGGTTTACCATTTGTGTTTAATTTTATGGTAAAATTTCTTTCGTATTTAGGGAAATTTACAATCTCAACCCTATCTTTGTATAATATTGCTTTACCTTCATTATTAAATTCAATGACATTTCCAATATTATCAGAATTTTTATAAAACCATTCTGGAATTGATTTATCAAGATTGTCTCTTCCATAAACACTTCTATAGTTACCCTCAAAAGCTATTTTAATATCGTCAGGATTTTCCCATTTCATAGTAACATGATCTTTGTGGGCGTATGTGTCTAAAACAAACATCGCCGCATTTTGTGGCTTCCATTTTTTTGGAATATCCACAACATCTAAAGTAAAAAAACCTATTATTAAATATATTAAAATGAGAAAGAAAATTATTTGACCTTTTATTCTACTTTTTCTAGCTTGATTGAATGTGTCAGGAAATAATTTTCGAATATTATCTCTTTCAATTGCTAAACTAGAACTCATTGATTTACTCCAATTAAATTATGTCTCCAATATGCAGATAAATAATCCAATGCAATTATCGTACCAACCAACAAGAACATACATGCCAAAACATCAGCTCCATAATTCCATTGTATTAAAGCTGCTAACATTTCTCCAATTCCACCCGCACCAACAAAACCTAATATTGTAGATTCTCTAACATTAATTTCTAATCTTAAAATTCCATAACTTAGAAAAAGAGGAAGCACTTGTGGAAGAACTGAGAACCTTATTTTTTGTGTCCAAGTCGCACCAACAGAACTTAAACCCTCAATAGGTTTTCCATCACAATTTTCTATAGCTTCCGTGAATAATTTACCAAGTGCTCCTGCAGTATGTATTGTTATGGCAATCACTGCAGGTAAAGATGATTTACCCATCAAATATAAAAACACCATTGCTATTATTAATGTTGGAAATGATCTTGTCACATCCATAAAAAATTTTGTAAATTGAATAACTCTTTTATTTCTTATTAAATTTCTACTAGAGAAGATTGCAAAAATAACTGCCAAAACAAATCCGATCGAAGTTGAAAATAATGCAATATTTAAGGTGGTAATTAATTCAGGTATGTATTTTACAACTCTTGGCCAATATTTCCATCCCATCTCAAATGTATCAATAAATAAATCTCTTGGATAATTAAAAAAATTAGCTATACCTCTACCAAAAGATCCTGCATTTGCCTCTAACGATACCAGGGTACCACTAAAAAAAACTAATATTAAAATTGCAATACCTAATAGTGAGGATCTAGTTCTCTGGTTTGTTAATTTTTTTAAATTAACTTCAATTTGCTCTAAATTTGCTGGTAATGCTTTTGACATAATATTAAAAACCAAAAAAAATTAGAGGCAAAGATTTTAAGTCTTTGCCTCTAAATGGGGTACTTAATTAATTATTTTTTTGTGCTTCAATTTTAGCTTTTCTTGCAGCTACAACCGACTCATAAAAAGAATGATCTACCGGAACCCATTTTTTAACGATACCGTTTGCAACGTTTTCACTGCACTTTGGATCGTTTTCGTGTATCCATTGTTTCATTCCAATCATTACTTGATGTGCTCTAACAGGTAAAAAAGTAGGCATCACAATTGGACCATTAGGAATTAATTTTGAAGACCAAATTTGAACAATGTCGTCCATATTTAAAATCCCTTTATCAACCATTTTTCTTAAATTCCCTGACGAATATCCTTCTTCCCAGCTACCAACACCAGATACCCATGTTACAGCAGCATCAACATCTCCATTCATTAATGCTAATACATTGTTTTCATGTCCACCAGAAAATTGTGTTTTTGAAAAATATGTGTCTGGATCCATACCCATAGCCTTTAATTCAATTGAAGGAATTAAAAAACCTGATGTAGAGTTAGGGTCAGCCCAACCAAAAGATTTACCTTTAAGATCTGCCATTGATTTAATTCCAGATGCTTTAGTTGCTACTGCAACAGAGTAGTAACCCATATCACCAGTTGGCTGCATTCTTGTTAGTACTGGTACTACTGCAGTTGGATCTTTTAAATACATACCTGCATATCCTGAAGAACCGAACCAAGTGTAATCTAGATTACCACCTAGCATCGATTCCATTGTTCCAGCGTAGTCTTTAAAAGTAAAAAATTTAGCTGGTACACCATAAGCGGCTTCGATATACGGCATGAAACATTCATTTCTAGCTATAATATCTTGTGCTGCTTCGTCACCTAAAAAACCAACTCTAAACTCTGGTTGATATTTACTTAAGTCCATTTTTGGACCCGTGTAAGTTACCGCATTAGCTTGGGTTGAAAAAAACACCATAGCTAAAAGTGCAATAACTCTTGTTAGTTTATTAAACATAATTGTCTCCTTTTTATAATTTTAGTCTCTCGACTTATTTGTATTTGTAACGATGAGTTATTGATCTCATGCAGTTGCAAATTCTTTTTCAACATCTCCATTTATCTTTTTTTTTGTTTTAAGCTCAGTGGATGTTACTTGTGGTTCAAAAGCTTCATCAGCTTCTGCACCATAAATTTCTCTTGCAAGTTTGTCTGATAATTTTTCTGGTAAATCATCAAAGACAATTGCGCCATCTTTCATTCCAATAATACGGTCACAATAGGTTTTTGCTGTATCTAGGGTATGAAGATTTGAAATGACCGTTAAATTTTTTTCATCATGAATTTTTCTTAATGACTCCATTACCATTCTTGCATTCATTGGGTCTAAAGATGCTAT
>JACWDH010000040.1 GCA_014654235.1 Pelagibacterales bacterium SAG-MED10
AACGGAAGAAGAGAAGGACTACTAAAAAATAAACAAGCTTATTTGGTTATTACCTCTGGGGGCACTAAACTAAATAGCTCTGAGGATTTTTTAACTCCTTGGCTAAAATTTATTTTAAATTTTTTTGGCATAGAAAAAGTAGATGTTATTAGTGCTGATCAAATGGCTTTGGATTATGATAAATCTATTAAAGATGCAGAAGCTCAAATCGAAAGTTTATTCAAAGATTAAATAAATAATTATTTAAAAAATTAACTTTCATAGATATTAATTTAATAGTAAGAGTTCTCTGTGAATAACTTTGACTCAAAAAAATATCCAATATTTGCTAAATTTTTAAACCAGTTAGCTAAAGATCTAACTAATTTTTATTATTCTAAATTAAATAGAACTTTTAAAATATCAAACAAACTTAAAGGAAAGGGTTATGACCCTGTAACAACTTCAGATAAGGCATTTGAAAAATTTATAAGATCCAAAATTAAAAAAAAATTTCCAAATCATCAAGTAATAGGAGAAGAGTTTGGACATAAAAAATCTAATAGTGAATTTACATGGGTGATAGATCCAATTGATGGGACAAGATCTTTTGTAATAGGTAATCCTACATGGAGTAACTTAATTTCACTGAATTATAAAGGTTTTCCAATTTTAGGACTAGCAAATTTCCCAGTCTTAAGAAAATATTATTTAAACCTAACGGATAAAGCTGCCTATGTAGTTGAGAATGGGAAAAAAAGAAAAATTAAAGTTAATAAAAAAGCAACTTTTAATAACGTAAAAGTTTCTGCCGCATTTCATGGATCGCTATCTCTAGATAAACAAAAAAAAATCCCTCAAATTCTAAAATTAATGCAGTTCCCTTGTAGCGATGCTCTAAGTTATTCACACTTGGCTGAAGGAAGGCTTGATATAGTAATTCAATGTTCAAATAAAATTTGGGATATTCATCCATTAATACCTATCATAAAAGCTGCAGGTGGTTATCTTACTACTTGGGACAATAAAGATGCAATTAAAGCTGGAAATATTTTGGTTTCATCAAATAAAACTATTCATAATAAGTTTTTAAAGTTGCTAAAACCTGTTAGCTAACAGTTTTCATAACAATGAATCTTAAATATATTTTTAAAATTTTGGATAAAGATGAATGGAATGGTGCAAAAAAAAATGGGTATTATTCTGGTTCCGCACAAGATTTAAAAGATGGATACATACATTTTTCTGAAGAAGGACAAGTTCAGGAGACGTTAAAAAAGCATTATGATAAGAGAGAGAATTTAATTTTGTTAAAAGTTCACACATTAAATCTTGATCATTTAGTATGGGAGAACGCTTCTAATGGAGACATGTATCCTCATTTATATTCCAATTTAGATATCAAGAACGTTGAAAAGGAATTTGAGCTTCATCTAAATGATAAAGAAATTCACCAGTTGCCTGAACTTTCTAGTAAATAGTTGATATTTACTAATCTATTTGTCCTAAATAATTAACCATTATTACTCCAATAATAATTAAAATAATTCCAATAATCCCATAAAGATTTGGAATTTGATTAAATTTCAAAACAGCGAAGAGGACAACACCTGTCACAGTTAATCCACTATAAGTCGAATAAGCAAATCCGACTGGAAGAGCAGACATCGCTTTTGCGATCGAAAACATAGTAATACACATAAATAATATACATAGAATAGATGGGGTTAATTTTGAGAAACCATCTGAAATCTTGGCAAAACTATTTGATGCTATTCCAAATATAATTCCGTTAGCTAAAAATAAATATCCTAAAAAAGGTTTCAAAATTAATCTTTCGAGGCAATCTTATTGACTAGAGGTCTCATCAATGGAGCCATAATAAATGCTGCAATTAATGCCACAGGAAATGCAAATATCCATGAATAAAACCATCTAGCAGCATAACCTTCAGAGATACCTGTATTTACTGCTACCACAACACCACTCATAATAACGCTCATTCCAAAAGACATGAAAATTATGAATAAAGGTTGAGCATATTTCTTTGCAATCATATTTAATTATTTCCCAATAAGTTAACCATTAATACTCCAATAACAATTAATACCAAACCTATTAATGAGTAAAAATTTGGAACTTGATTAAATCTAATAATACCTACTACAACAGTTGCAATGATTGTTAGCCCAGCAAATGAGGCGTAAGTAATTCCCATTGGTATATTTTTCATAACCAAAGAAAGTGCATACATGCATAAGACTATAGTAATTGCAGTAATTAAACTTGGAAAGAAAAGAGTAAAACCCTCAGCACTTTTTGCAAAACTATTAGAAGTAACACCTAGAAAAACTGCAATCCCTAGAAATAGGTAAGAAGTAGCGAGACTCATTTAATAACATTAAATGAAATCTCGCTAAATTTATATAATTATTTAGGTATTGGAGTAGCGCCTGTTTCCAAGCTTGCTATTTTTCCATCTTTATATTTGTAAACAGCCATTACAGCTTCAACATTACCATCATTAAATGTTACAAAAGCATGATGAACACCGACCTCATCATTTTCGTAAACT
>JACWDH010000041.1 GCA_014654235.1 Pelagibacterales bacterium SAG-MED10
ATGCAGTAAAAGGTGTAAATATTGGTTCTGGAATGAACTCTGCTCAATTATCTGGTGAGGAAAATTCAGATGAAATTTCTCAAAATAAAACAAAAATGAAATTTAATTCAAATAATGCTGGTGGAATTTTGGGTGGTATATCAACCGGACAAGAAATTATTGCTTCATTTGCTGTAAAACCAACATCTTCAATCTTAACAACAAGAAAAACAATTGATAAATTTGGAAAAAATACAACGATATCTGTAACAGGAAGACACGATCCATGTGTTGGCATAAGAGCTGTGCCTGTTGGTGAGGCAATGATGAATTGTGTTTTATTGGATCACTATCTGATGAACAAAGCACAATGTCATTAAAACAATTTAATTTTTTACAACTTTGATTGAATTTTTGTTAAATAAAATATCTAAAATTTTCTCTGAAATTTGAGAAGCGTTTAACCCAGCAATTTCATACATTTTTTCAGGGGTATTTTGTTCAATAAATTTGTCTGGTAGACACATTGATCTAAATTTTAGACCTTTGTCAAATATCCCTCTCTCTGCAAGTAAGTTTTTGACGTGTGAACCAAATCCACCAATTGACCCTTCTTCAATAGAGACTAAAATTTCATGCTCTCTAGCACATTTTACAATTAACTCTTCGTCTAAGGGTTTAGCAAACCTTGCATCAACAATAGTAGTTGAAACTCCTTTTTGTTTTAAATGTTCTACCGCTAATTTACATTCTTCTAATCTTGTACCCAAGTTTAACAGGCATACTTGATTACCATTTTGAATTATTCTTCCTTTTCCAATTTCAACTTTTTCCTCTATTGATGGAAGTTCAACTCCAACACCTACTCCTCTTGGATATCTAATTGCACTTGGTCTGTCATTAATATCTACTGAGGTATTTATCATCTTAACCAATTCAGCTTCGTCACTCGCAGCCATTACAATAAAATTCGGTAAAGTTGATAAATAAGTAATATCAAATGAACCAGCGTGTGTTGATCCATCAGCACCAACTAATCCAGCTCTATCAATTGCAAATCTAACTGGTAAGCTTTGTATAGCAACATCATGAACAACTTGATCGTACGCTCTTTGTAAAAAAGTTGAGTATATTGCAGTATAAGGCTTGTATCCCTCTGTGGCCATTCCAGCGGCAAATGTGACCGCATGTTGCTCAGCTATACCAACGTCAAACATTCTTTTTGGAAACTCTTTACCAAAAATATCCATTCCTGTTCCACCGGGCATGGCAGCTGTTATTCCAACAATTTTACTATCTTTTTTGGCATGTTTAACAAGAGTATTCGCAAATACTTTTGTGTATGAAGGTAAATTAGATCCACTTTTATTCTGTTCGCCAGTGTCAACATTAAATTTTGAAACTCCATGATAATGATCTTTAGCTTTTTCTGCGTAACTGTATCCTTTGCCTTTTTGTGTTTTAATATGAATCATAATTGGACCCTCATGATTTGAGTCCCTTGCATTTTTTAAAATTGGAATCAGAGTTGATAAATCATGTCCGTCAATTGGTCCAACATAATAAAAACCTAATGAATTAAACATAGTGCCACCAGTAAATGCAGATCTTAAAAAATCTTCTGCTTTTCCCGCTTTTGCACTAAACCTCTTTGAAAATGCCGAAGTAATTAATTTTATAGTTTCTCTAAAACTAAAATATATTTTTCCAGTCAATAATTTTGCAAGATATGTTCTCATCGCTCCGACAGGTTTTGCAATTGACATATCGTTGTCGTTTAAAATAACAATCATTTTGGTTTTAGAGGCACCCGCATTATTCATTGCTTCATAAGCCATACCAGCACTAATTGCACCGTCTCCTATCACTGCTATAACGTTTGAAAATTTGTTTTCCAATTTATTTGCCTCAGCTATTCCTAGCGCAGAAGAAATTGATGTTGAGCTATGAGCAGCACCAAAAGGATCGTATTCACTTTCAGTT
Organism: Pelagibacterales bacterium SAG-MED10; assembly: GCA_014654235.1. Lineage (GTDB taxonomy): Bacteria > Pseudomonadota > Alphaproteobacteria > Pelagibacterales > Pelagibacteraceae > Pelagibacter. The sequence continues at coordinate 1,963 of JACWDH010000041.1, forward strand.
CTTTTCGTAAAACCTGATAATCCATTACCCTGTCTCAATGTTCTAATTTTATCTTTTCTTCCTGTTAAAATTTTATGTGGATAAGATTGATGTCCCACATCCCAAATTAATTTATCATTTGGAGTGTCAAATATATAGTGAAGGGCCACAGTTAGTTCTACAACACCTAAACCTGCACCTAGATGGCCACCTGTTTGAGATACAGCATCTATCATTTCACTTCTAACTTCATTTGCAACTTTTGGTAAATCCTTTTCAGAAATTTTTTTTAAATCTGAAGGGAAATTTATATCTTTTAAAAATGTGCTTTTTTGTGTCATCTATCTCTATTTAAAATATATTCCAAAGTCTGTTTTATTTTTTTTGAATTAGAACCGTATTTTTGTAATTTTTTGTCAATATTTATAATTAAATCTTCAGAATATTTAACCGCATTATCATAACCAAGTAAACTAATAAGTGTTGCTTTACCTTTTTTTTGATCTTTTCCTGTTTTTTTACCAGCGATTTTTGAATTTCCTTCATGGTCAATTAGGTCATCAGAAATTTGAAATAATAAGCCTATATCTGATCCAACATTTTCAAAAAACCT
>JACWDH010000042.1 GCA_014654235.1 Pelagibacterales bacterium SAG-MED10
TACCTTTAATTGTTAAAGAAAATAATAAAATCAGAATAGATAGAAAAAGACTTTTTAATATTTTAGCTAAAAATAGTAATACAGATATCGAAAAGAAGTGGTTAGAAAAAAAATATAAACAATATGGTGTAAGACAAAATGATCTTTCAACTTTAAAAATTAGAATGGATGAAATTCCAGTTTCATTAGCAATAGCACAAGCAGCCAAAGAAACAGGATGGGGAACTTCACGATTTGCATTAAAAGGCAATGCTTTATTTGGACAGTGGACATGGTCTGGTGAAGGATTGAAGCCTAAAAATTCTGAAAAAGGCGAAGAGCATAAAGTGATGAAATTTCACAGTTTACAGCTTTCAGTTAGGGCTTATTTAAGAAATCTTAACACTCACTCATCTTATAAGAATTTAAGAAAGGCAAGAACAAAGTTAAGAAATAGAAATAAACCATTGGATAGTTTAATTTTATCAAAGCATCTTGATAAGTATGCGGAAACAGGAACGGAATATATAGAGGTACTTCAGAAAATAATAAAGCAGAATAATTTAAAAGATTTTGATGAAGCACGATTACTCCCATCTAGTAAGGATTTAGAAAGTTTAATTTAATTTGTTTTAATTGGAAATTGTACTCCAAACCACCTCCACTTACCGTTATCATTAAGAGAACAATTTACCCTTCCTCTTCTAGGCTCAAATGGTGCTCTAAATTCAATTGATAGCACAGTACCTGACAGGATAGTATTTGATTTTTCCCATTTGTTTGCCTCATTTGAATAACAATTAATATTATTTAAATTTTTTTGTTCATCAAAGAACTCAACCAAGAACTTGGGAGGATTTGTAGATTTCGTTAATTGTTTTTCTAGAGGTAACAATTTTTTATATTCCAATGGAAAATAATTTACAATTGAACTAAATCTTTTTAATTCACCGTATTTTTCATTAATTGGAAATCTGGGTAATTCAAATTTATCTTTATTCACATCAATAACCCCAGAGTGTTGACCAAAAGCAAATTCAAAATTTTTAGAAATATAATCTCTCATCAATTTAGAATATTCACCAAATGGATAAGAAAATAAATCTGGAACATAACCTAGTTCTCTTAAAAAAATCTTATTTGCTTTTTCAATATCAGATACAAATTTATCAGTAGTTTCATCAATGAGATAATCATGACTATGTGAGTGGTGTCCAATTAAAGCAAAAGATTCTTTTTCAATTTCTCTAATTTGATCCCAGGTCATATATCCATTTTTACCCACTGGTTCAGTTGAAACAAATAAGATAAAAGGAATTTTATTTTTTTTAAGGTATGGCCAGGCTTCAAAATAAAAGGACTCAAATCCATCATCAATAGTAATGAGTATTTCTTTTTTTAATCTTATAGTGCTAAATTGTTCTTTAAACTTGTTGGGATTGTGAAAGCTAAAGTTTGATTTTTTAATTATCTGAATATGTTCTTTGAAAATATCCATTTGAATATTTGTTGATGGATATTCAGATTCATTAAATCGATGATACATAATCGACAGAATTCCTTCATCTTTAGAATAGTATTTGATATTATTTTGATCTGCTTTAGAACTGATATTAGAAAATAGAACAATTATGAATAAGCTGATAATGGATATTGCAAATGAAAAAATATTTTTAATGATCATCACTAAAGATGATATTTATAATATTACTAAAGAGAATACTAAAATTAATTATGAGAAATTAACTTTAATTCTCAAAGATTTTTTAAATTCGAATAATCTGAAATTAGAAGATATTCAAAAAATTTATGTTAACAGAGGTCCAGGAAGCTTTGCAGGTATAAGAAACTCCTTATCAATAGTAAAAGCAATTAATGTTGCAAGAAACGTTGATTATTATTGCTATAGTCTTGAAGATTTCAAAGACCAAAAAGATGTAAAATATGAGGATATACCTAATTTGTGTGACAAATTTAAAATTAAAAAAAATTTGATTAAACCTATTTATTTAAGTTAGAATTGGACTATGTCAGAAACAATTGAGCAAAAATGTTTATCTAAAGGAGTTAAATTAACCGATCAAAGAAGAATAATTGCTCAAGTGATGTCTGAATCTTCAGATCATCCAGATGTTGATGAATTATATAATCGGGTTTCTAAAATAGACTCAAAAATTAGTATCGCCACTGTTTATAGAACAGTGAAATTATTTGAGGAGTCAGGAATATTAACAAAGCACGAGTTTAAAGGTGGAAAAGCCAGCTATGAAGAGTTAAATGAAGGACACCACGATCATTTAATCGATGTAAAGTCTGGAGAGATTATAGAGTTTGTGGATGAAGAAATTGAGAAACTTCAAAAAAAAGTTGCAGAAAAATATGGATATACCTTGGTAGACCATAAACTAGAACTTTACGGGATAAAGAAGAAATCCTAGTAAAATGGTACAAAAAATATTTATTAAAACATTTGGTTGTCAAATGAATGAGTACGATTCTAATAGAATATTTGACTCAGTTAAAAAAATAGGTTTCGAAAAAACAGATAATTA
>JACWDH010000043.1 GCA_014654235.1 Pelagibacterales bacterium SAG-MED10
CAAAGTTTTGCTAAAATTGATGGAAATAAAGTGTGTATATTTTTAAACGAATTTCCTCTTTTCTCAAATAATATTCCTATTAAATTTATACAAATATCTGCCTCCTCAAATAATTTTTTGATTTTAGTCTCATCAAAAATATTTGATTCAATAATATTGATAAATCCTGCATTTCCTTGAGTTTTAATAATGTGCCCTTTTTGATGAATATTTCTAGTAACTACAGTTACTCTATAGTTATTTTTGGTTAACTTTCTGATGAGATGTCTTCCTATTTGCCCACTTCCACCAAAAATTAGACAATTTTTTGCTTTCATATATATATGACTGAATAATGAGTATTGATATTAAGCTTCACAAAAATGACTTACCAGATGATTTAGATTTAGGCAATGTAATAGCTGTTGATGGAGAGTTCATGGGTCTAAATGTCAGACGTGATCCTTTATGTTTAATCCAACTTTCTTCAGGAAATTCTGACGCTCATATCGTACAGCTTGATAGATCAAAATATGAAGCTCCAAATTTATCGAAAATATTAAATAATAGTAATATTATAAAAATTTTTCATTATGGAAGAGCTGATATTGCACACATAAAGTATTATCTTAAAACTGAAACAAATAATATTTTTGACACTAAAATTGCATCTAAACTAGCAAGATCATATTCAGATAGTCATTCATTAAAAACACTTATCAAAGAATTTGTAAATGTAGATATAAGTAAACAATTTCAAAGTTCAGATTTTGGTGGAGATTTAACACCTGCACAAATGAAATATTGTGCTAATGATGTTATTTATCTTCACAAAATACATAATGAATTAAATAATATTTTAATTAGAGAAAAAAGGATTGATTTATATAAAGATTGTCTTAAGTTTTTAAAAACAAGAGTTGAACTTGATTTAGCTTTTTTTAAAGATGATATCTGGTCTCATTAAATGAAAAAAAAAAATTTTATTAAAATTGGTAAAGCTGTAATTAATCTAGAGATTAAAGCATTAAACAAATTAAAAAATAGTTTTAATAATTCATTTAATTTAGCAGTTGAAAGTATTGTTAAGTGCCAATCTAAAGTTATCCTGTGTGGAGTTGGAAAAAGTGGACTAATTGCAAATAAGATAGCAGCAACATTTTCATCAGTTGGAACGCCCTCATTTTATCTATCAGCTAGCGACTCTTCTCATGGAGATTTAGGTAGCATTTCAAAAAAGGATATTCTAATTCTAGTTAGTAATTCAGGAGAAACTAATGAATTAAAAAATATTATACAATATGTTAATAGAAATAAAATTTTATTAATAGGAATTGTTTCAAAAAAAGATTCTGTGCTTTACAGATCCTCAGATATAAAATTGTTAATACCAAAAGTTACTGAGGCAGGTAGTATAATTCCAACTGCTAGTACAACATCTCAACTTGCCTTAGGTGATGCGTTGGCAATTGCTACAATGAGAAAAAAAAAATTCAATAATAAAGATTTCAAAAAAATTCACCCCGCTGGAAGTTTAGCAGCACAATTAAAAACTGTAGAAGATATAATGCTTAAGAATGAAGCAATTCCCTTTGTTGATGAAAATTTGAAAATGAAAGATGCATTAAAAGTTTTAAATTTAAAAAAACTAGGTTTTATTCTTATAAGGGATAAAAAAAAGTTAACAAGAGGGATAATTACTGATGGAGAATTAAGAAGATTTTCTCAAAAAAAACAGAATTTACACAATTTGTTTGTTAAACAAATTATGACTAAAAACCCAATAGGAATAGACAAGAATGAATTAGCAGCTAAAGCTCTTTCTGTAATGAATAATGAGAAAATTACTTCTTTGTGTGTGTTTAATAAAAAAAACAAATCCAAAACAATAGGAGTACTACATATTCACAATATTTTGCAGTCAAATATATCTTAAATGGAAAGAGGGTTTTTTTTAAGAGTAACTTTTATAATTACTATTTTAATTCTTTTATTAATAATTATTTTTAATTTAAATCAAAATAATAAAGTGTCAGTAGAAGAAAAAAAAGAAGTTATTCAAGAAGAAGTAGAAAACTCTAATTATATAAAAGATGTTGAATATAAGTCTAAAGACTCTAGTGATAATTTATATATTTTGAAGGCATCTGAGGGAATTATCGATCAAAGTAATAGTAAAATTATTTATTTAACCTCAATTAAAGCAGTAATAGAATTAAATGATTATAATTCAATAGATATATCCTCTAACTTTGGTAAATATAATATTGACACTTTTGATACTATTTTTTCAAAAAATGTAATAATTAAATATCTAGATAATATAATTATAGGAGAATATCTAGAATTGTCATTAAATAAGAATTTAATGACAATTTCTCGAAATGTGGTTTTTAAAAACAATAAAAGTTCTCTAAAAGCAGATGTAATTGAGGTAGAT
>JACWDH010000044.1 GCA_014654235.1 Pelagibacterales bacterium SAG-MED10
CTTGTTTATTTTTTAGTAGTCCTTCTCTTCTTCCGTTTGGTTTAAATTTGAAAGTTTCTCCAATTCTGGCAGCTAAATCTGTCCAAGCTTTTAATGTGGCTGGTGGACCATAATTATAAATAGGAGCTGAAATAATTATTATATCACTTTCTTTAAGTTCTTTTACTAGTTGGTCTGATAACTCAAACATTTTTTTATGGTGTTCTGTTTGGTCTTTTTCATCAATTTTCATCCCAGACTCTGTAAGTCCGCTTACGAAAAGCATTTCTTCATCTAAATCACGATACAAAACTTCATCTCCGGGCTTTTTGATCTTATCTAATAATTTTTTAGCTAAAGCTCTTGAAGTTGAACCTTTTTTTCTAGCACTTGAATCTATTTGGTAGATTTTCATTCTTTCTTTTTAGCCGAAATTTTGCATAAAAGGAAAAACTTTAATTATATAAAAGCCAATTGCCTGCAATTGATTAGTTAAAATCAAAATACCTGTAACTAAGAGAGTTATTCCACCAATTTTTGAGATCAAATTTATATTTTTTCTAAAGTTTTTGGAAAATAATAAAAATCTCTGAATTAAGTATCCTGAAAACACAAAAGGTATAGCAAGGCCTAAGGAATAAAATATCAATAAAATTATTGCTCTAGTAAGTGTTTCTTCAATTGAGGCTAGGGCCAAAATAGAACCTAAAATTGGTCCGATACAAGGAGTCCATCCAAAGCCAAATGCAAGTCCAATTACATATGGAAATAAAATGTTTCTAGATTCTTTTGCATCAAATCTTTTTTCAAAATTAAGATATGGAATGTTTATTATTCCAAGTAGTTGAAATGAAAATATAATAATTATTAATCCTGCAAAAATTCTTAAAATTTCTGAATTTTGTAAGAGAGCTTGACCTAGAAAAGATGCTGACGCTCCTAAAAGAACAAATACAGTTGAAAAGCCTAAACAAAATAAAACCAAAGAAAAAATATTAGTTTTTTTAGACTCAATTACCTCCTGAAGCGATTGACCTGAAATGTAGGAAACATATCCAGGTATCAGTGGTAAAACACATGGAGATAAAAAACTTATAAGACCTGCACCAAAAGCAATTAAGTATTCAAACATTTAACCTGTATTTTTCATGGCTGCTGATATTCCAGCTATTGATGTTAAAAGAGCATCATTTAAATATTTTTTGTCAGACATTTTTTTATTTTTTTTAAGTTTAAATATAACTATTGGTTGGATAATATTTAGTACTTCAGAGTATATGGCTCTGACAGTTATTAAAGTTCTGAATTGTTTACGTGTTAAAATAACTTCTTTTGTAGTAATTTTTTTATTTAATTTTTTTATTACTTCAAATTGAAATCTAAGTTTTTTTCCAATCTTTTTTAGTGCATTATCTGCTAAATATTTTTCATAAATTTTTGAAATTTCAGGATCAGCTTTAGTAATTACCATATCAAGAATGTCTAACATTGAATTGAAAAAGGGCCAATTTTTTTCCATATCTATTAAGGTATTTCTAAACTTTTTTATATAAGCATATCTTAAAGCCTCAGCGCTACCTAACCACGCAGGTAACATTAATCTAATCTGCGTCCAAGCAAATACCCAAGGTATTGCTCTTAAACTTTTAATATTATCAACATTTTTTCTTTTTGATGGTCTCGATCCAATTGATAGTTTTCCTAAAGCTGCACTAGGTGTGACAGTTTTGAAATATTTAATAAATTCTGAGCTTTGATTAATATTTTTTCTATATGAACTTTTAGAAATATCGGACATTTTTTCAATTAGTAATTTCCAGTTTTGTTTAGGAGTAGATGGAGGATTTAATGTTGCTTCAGTTACAGCACCTATGTAACTACATAGATTATATTCCGCTATAGGTTCATAGCCATATTTTTGCTGAATAACTTCTCCCTGATCGGTAATCCTAATCTTTCCATTTACTGAACCTGGAGGTTGAGATCTTAAAGTAGATTGAATTGGTCCACCACCTCTACCAGGTGAGCCCCCTCTTCCATGAAAAAAAGTAATATTAACCTTGAATTTTTTTCCTAATTTGACGATTTCTTCTTGGGCTTTGTATTGATGCCAACTAGCACATATTTTTCCTGCATCCTTGCTAGAGTCTGAATATCCTATCATTACCTCTTGTTTATTATTAATTAGTTTTCTGTACCATTTTTTTGAAAATAAACTCTCCATTATTGATTTTGCATTAATCAAATCATCTAATGTTT
>JACWDH010000045.1 GCA_014654235.1 Pelagibacterales bacterium SAG-MED10
TGACTTTAAAAAGTTGGTCAGTAGAGTTCAAAAAGGAGAAAAAGAGTCCAGAATTGCGAAAAAAGAAATGGTCGAAGCAAATTTGAGATTGGTAATCTCTATCGCTAAAAAATATACGAATAGAGGTTTGCAGTTTTTAGATTTAATCCAAGAAGGTAATATTGGACTAATGAAAGCAGTTGATAAATTTGAGTATAGAAGAGGTTACAAATTCTCTACTTACGCAACTTGGTGGATACGACAAGCTATTACAAGATCAATTGCTGACCAAGCAAGAACAATTAGAATTCCAGTTCATATGATTGAAACAATTAATAAAATAGTTAGAACTCAAAGATTAATTTTAAGTGAATTTGGAAGAGAGGCTACTCCTGAAGAATTAGCTCAAAAACTAAGAATGCCACTTGATAAAGTTAGAAAAGTTTTAAAAATTTCAAAAGAACCTGCAATATTAGGTACTTCAATGAAATCCGTTGGAGAAGCAATGGCCATTGGGAGAAATTTTAAAGAATCGCTTCAAAAAGCATTGATTTCTCTTGAAACTGGTTTTTCAGGATTAGATAGAGTGTTTGATCTAAATAAAAAGCAAATTGAAAAAAAGCTCAAAGAAAATATTCCAAATAAACTTCTTGTGGTTGCTGAAGCATTAAGAAAGAAAATAAACTTAAAAAGAATATTTATATTATCTAAAATTGATCCGTGGTTTTTAGAGCAAATTAAAGAAATCGTAGATAATGAAACTATGATCAAAAAGAAAGGATTACCAAAGGATTTTGCTGAATTTAATAGAATAAAATCAATTGGTTTTTCTGATAAAAAACTTTCTGAATTAACCAAGACTTCTGAGGATATTGTTAGAAGAAAAAGAACAGCGCTAAAAATTTTACCTGTATTTAAAAAAGTTGATACTTGTGCTGCTGAATTTAAGTCCTTTACACCTTACATGTATTCGACATATCAACGAAATTTCTCTCTTAATTCAGAGTGTGAAGCAGATCCCTCTTCACAGAAAAAAATTATAATTTTAGGAGGAGGTCCTAATAGAATAGGACAAGGTATAGAATTTGATTATTGCTGTTGTCAGGCAAGTTTTTCATTAAAAGAAGCTGGTTTTGAAACAATCATGATTAATTGTAACCCTGAAACTGTTTCAACCGATTATGACACCAGTGACAGACTTTATTTTGAGCCCCTAAAAGAAGAGTATGTTTTTAATATTATTAAAAAAGAACAAGAAAAAGGAAATCTTGTTGGAATTATTGCTCAGTTTGGTGGGCAAACACCAATTAAGCTTGCAAAATTTTTACATGACCACAAACTTCCAATTCTAGGAACTCAGTACACTTCAATAGATTTAGCTGAAGACAGAGATCGATTTAGAAATTTGTTAAATAAACTAAAATTAAAACAAGCAGAAAGTGGGATTGCAAAAACATTTAAACAAGCAATACAAATTTCTGAAAAAATTGGTTTACCTTTAATGGTAAGACCTTCTTATGTGTTAGGTGGAAGAGCAATGGAAATTGTTCATGAAAAAAGCCAACTTAAAAATTTTGTAGAAGAGGCCTTTAAAGCTGCTGAGGAAAATCCAATTTTAATAGATAAATTTATTGATCATGCAATGGAGGTTGATGTTGATGCCATCTCAGATGGAAAACAAGTTCATGTTGCAGGGATCATGCAGCACATAGAGGAAGCTGGTATTCACTCTGGGGACTCTGCATGTAGTTTACCTCCCGTATCTATAAAACCATTTTTGATTAAAGAAATTGAAAACCAAACTAAGAAACTAGCATTAGCTTTAAAAGTTAAAGGTTTTATGAATATTCAATATGCAATTAAAAAAGATGAAATTTACGTAATTGAAGTAAATCCTAGAGCAAGTCGAACAGTGCCATTTGTATCTAAAGCTAAAGGATTACCCCTTGCAAAAATTGCATCACGTGTAATGGCAGGTGAAAAATTATCAAAATTTAATTTAAGAGATAAATCTAAAGGAATGTATGCAGTTAAAGAAGCTGTGTTCCCTTTTAATAAATTTCCAAATAGTGATCTTCTTCTTGGTCCTGAAATGAAATCAACAGGTGAAGTAATGGGATTTGATAAAAACTTTGGAATGGCTTTTGCAAAAAGCCAAATAGCCTCTGCTAACTCATTACCTAAAGATGGATT
>JACWDH010000046.1 GCA_014654235.1 Pelagibacterales bacterium SAG-MED10
AATTATTTATTTTTATATTAAATTTATTTGCCAAAAATAAATATAGGAAAGTAATTAAAACAATAGGAACAACCATTATACTTACATCATAGATAGATACTTTTGATATCAATCTGATTGTTGTTTCGGAAAAAATAATTACAATTAATCCTATTAAAAATGTAATTGTTCTTATTTTATTATAGTTCGAATTTTCTTTTGATGTTGTGATTAATAAAAACGGAATTAAAGATAGCAAAGGTATGTAAAATGGAATTATAAATCTTTTATAAAATTCTTTTATTATGTTTTGAATATTTTTATAAGAGCAATTTTCAATACTTTTTACATTCTTTTCAAATTCTTTTTTCTCTAATTGATAAAAATTTTTTATACATAAAAATAATTGTAGAGATGAAATTTCTTGGGTTTTTTTATAGGTTGTTGTATTTGTTTCAATATTAGCCAAAGAAAAATCAGATTTTGAAAATGATATATTTGTAATTTCATTGTTTTTAGAGGTAATAGTTGCCCCTTCAAATAAAACTAAAATTGGAGTGTTTCCAATTTGTTTAAATTGGCCCTTTTTTGCATATGTTATTTGAAATTCATTAAAATTAATTTCTTTCTTTAAATATAAATTTGTTAAATTACCGTATTTGTCTTTTTTATCACTATAGATTGTTACTCCTTTAATAGTATCATTAAATTTTTGAGGTTTTATAAAATTATCAAAAAAATTTACAGTTGATGATCTGAGAAATGATCTTGCTTTATCTTGAGATTTTGGAACAATAAATGATGTCAAAATAATTTGAAAAATTAATAAAATAATAGATATTTTGAGTATAAAGTTAACAATCTTTATTTTATGAACACCAAAATTCCATAAAATTATTAATTCATTATTTAATTCATACTTAATAGTGACATAAAATAGACTAAAAAATAAAGCAAAAGGAAATACTTTGCTTAAAATTTTTGGAAAATTTAGTAATGAAAAATTAATATATACTAAGTAATCTCGGCCATCTTCAATCATAATATCTAGGAAATTAACTGCTTGAAAAACCCAAATTACTATACTTGTGCTAACTAGAGTTATAAAAAAGAAAGTTAGATAGTCACTTAATAATTTCTTAAATAAAATTTTTTTCATTGAAATATGATAATTTAAATATATATAACACTCTACTCGTATTGAGTGTATTTAAAATTTATGTCTATCCAAATTAATTATAAAGCTGGTCCATTTAAAAAAAAATCAAGTAATCTAGTGTTATTTGTAGATGAAAATTTCAATATTACAGGTTTAAAGAAATTAATTTCAAATGAAGAGTATTCATTTATAGGCGATTTACTTGCAATTAACGATAAAAAAAAAGAGATAATTGCCTATGATCTTAATTCAAGAAAAAGAATAATTCTAATATCTATCAAAAAAAAAATTACGACCTCTGAAGCTGAAGGCTTGGGGGCAAAATTTTATGATATTTTTAAGGATATCAAACAAAACCATTTTGATATTAATTCTGAAACTGCAAAAAATACATTACAAAATTTTGTTGGTTATTTCTTGCATGGATTAAGATTAAAATCCTATATCTTTGATAAATATAAATCTAAAAAAGAAAAGAAAAATCTTATCATTAATATTCTAGGAAAAAATATTCCATCTCTCAAGCATCAAATAAAATTCCAAGCTGTTGAAAATGGAACTTTTTTTGCAAGAGACTTAGTATCTGAGCCTGGTAATATTCTACATCCAGATGAATATGCAAAAAGATTAAATTCACTAAAAAAAATTGGTTTGAAAGTAAATGTTTATGATGAAAAGAAACTTAAAAAATTAGGTATGAATACTTTGCTTGGAGTTGGTCAAGGAAGTATTAGAGGATCTTATCTTGTAACAATGGAGTGGAAAGGTAAAAAAGATAATTCAAAACCTGTAGCTTTTGTTGGAAAAGGTGTCTGTTTTGATACGGGAGGTATATCGTTAAAACCAGCAAAATTTATGGAGGATATGACTTACGATATGGCTGGATCAGCTACTGTTGTTGGTTTGATGAAAAGTTTGGCATTAAGAAAAGCGAGAGTTAATGCAATAGGTGTAGTAGGTTTAGTTGAAAACATGCCTGGTGGAAATGCTCAAAGACCCGGAGAT
>JACWDH010000047.1 GCA_014654235.1 Pelagibacterales bacterium SAG-MED10
TAATATTAACCATACCGCTCCAGGCACTAGCGTAAAAGGATAAATTTCAATTGGAGACAACCAACCTCCTAAGAATAAAATTGCACCCATTGCACACATTAAAAGAATATTTGCATATTCACCAAGCCAGAACATTGCATACATCATTCCAGAATATTCAGTTTGATATCCAGCTACTAATTCAGCTTCTGCCTCTGGTAAATCAAATGGTGGTCTATTTGTTTCAGCTAATGCTGAAATAAAAAAAATCACAAACATTGGAAATAAAGGAATAACAAACCATAAATTTTGTTGTGCTATAACTATGTCGTTTAAATTAAGTGAGCCTACACACAATAAAACATTAATAATTATTACCCCAATTGATACCTCGTAAGAGACCATTTGAGCAGCTGACCGGATTGCTCCAAGGAATGGATATTTTGAATTTGATGCCCATCCTCCCATTATTATTCCATAAACTCCAAGTGATGAAACAGCAAATAAATAGAGAATTCCAACATTAATATCCGCTAACACTTGAGTTGCACTAAATGGAATTACTGCCCAAGAAATTAATGCAAGTGTCATTGTAACGATTGGTGCAAGAATAAAAATTACCTTGTTGGAACTAGAAGGGATAATAATTTCTTTAAATATGTATTTTAACGCATCAGCAAGAGATTGAAGTAAACCAAAAGGACCTACAACGTTAGGGCCTTGTCTTTTTTGAACAAAAGCCCATACCCTTCTATCCAGCCATACAACCATAGCAACTGATACTAAAACAGGAACTAGCAAAAAAAGAATTTTATAAACTTGATCAAACAATATAGTCAAAGTTTCCATCTATCCTTCTGTTCCTGTTGATTTTAGATTTAATTTAGAATTATTGCACTCAATCATGGTTTTTGAAGATCTAGCAATAACATTTGAAAAATAATAATCTTTTACTTGAATATTTAATTTTTCATTTTGAAAATTTGAATTTAGCTGTTCTTTACTATCAATAATTTCCTTCTCTTTTTGCAGTTTAAGAAAATTAAACATGCTACTTTCTAATTCATCTTTGTCATTAAATAATTTTCTATTATTCATTACCTCAGCAAGTTCATTAATAATTTGCCAGTCTTCTTTAGCATCACCTGGAGGATAAGATGCTTTATATGCTTTTTGTATTTTTCCTTCTAGATTTGTAAAATGACCATCCTGTTCTGTATAAGCTGCTCCTGGTAAAATTATGTCAGCAATCTCAGCCCCTTTATCGCCATGACTACCTTGATAAATTATAAATTCATCTTTTTTATCGAATTCTAAATTATCTTGTCCAACTAAGTAAACAATTTCAAATTTATTAGACTTTAAATCTTTAATTAAATTAATATCATTATTGATTATTCCTAAATCAAAATTACCAACTGTTGAAGCATCACAAGATAAAATATTTAATGGGTTCCAGTTATCGGCAAATTTATTATTTTTATTTAAAAAATCCTTTATCAAATTAAACAAATAATTTGCTGAATTTAATTTTAGTAATGACTCACCCAATATGATCATTGGGTGTTTAGCATCGATGATTTTTTTAGATATTTCATCTGATCCCTCAAAAATATTTTTTATTGATTGAGTTTGACCATCTAAACTCTCATATGGATAAGTTAAATCTCCAACATCATTAAGTGAGATTATTTTGGTATTATTGTTTACAAAAGCTTTCCTTATTCGTGCGTTTAAAATTGTTGCTTCATATCTTGGATTTGATCCAATTAAAAATATCAAATCTGCATCTTCAATTCCATTTATAGAAGAGTTAAATATATAATTTTCCCTCTCTTTGACATCTACATATCTGTTATCAGATCTAGAGTCGTAGTTATGATTACTTAAAGTTCGATCAAAAAACTCTTTAAAAATATAACCTGTTTCCATATTAGTTAAATCTCCAACAAATCCACAAATCTTCTCATTTGATGAGTTTTCAAATTTTGATTTAATAATTTTAAAAACTTCATCCCATGAAGCTTTTTCAAATTTGCCATTGTATTTGATAAAAGGTGTATCTAATCTTTGATTTAATAAACCATCACATGCATATCTTGTCTTGTCTGAAATCCATTC
>JACWDH010000048.1 GCA_014654235.1 Pelagibacterales bacterium SAG-MED10
TTGTTTTGATTTCTATAGAATTAAATTTTTCAGAAATTAGTCTTGTCGTTTTGTGACAGTAACAATGATAGGGGTCACCTTTATCAAAATATTTTTTGGGTATGCCGTGATATGAGGCAATTATTACATCTGGTTTCCAATTTATTTCATTTATTTTTTTATTAATAGATTTAACTAATGCATCTATATAGAGGGAATCAGACTCGTAATGAGGAATAATTTTTAAAGAAGGTTGCCATCTCATTTGCATTAAAGTTCTATAAACTTCATCACATACTGTTGCGGTCGTTGCTGCTGCATACTGTGGATAAAGTGGTAGAATAACTAAATTTTCACAACCATCTTCCTTAAGTTTGTGTATTTTATTTTTTATACTTGGGTTTCCATATCTCATAGCAAAATCGATTATTAAATTTTTTCTTAACATAGAATTGGAGATTTTTTCACTTTGCTTTTGAGTATAATATAAAAGTGGAGACATGTTCTCATTCTTCATCCAAATTTCCTTATAAGCCTTTGCTGTTTTGGATGGTCTAAAAGTTAATATAAATATATTTAAAATAAATTGCCAAACTATAGGATTTACTTCAATAACTCTTTTGTCAGATAAAAACTCTTTTAAATATTTTCTAATATCAATCCAACTTGTTGAGTCTGGGGTTCCTAAATTAACTATAAGAACGCCTGTTTTTCCAAATCTAATAAGTGGGTGATTATTATCAAATTTCATTTAATGATCTTTTACTGTCTTTATTAAAAATTCAACCATATCTGGATTGGTCTCTGGCAGTATCCCGTGGCCAAGATTAAAAATATATGGATGATCTTTAAATATATCTAGATACTTTAGAGCCTCTTTTTTTAAATTTTCCTTATCTGTTAGCAAAATTTTTGGATCTAAACCACCTTGTACCGGAATTTTAATATTTTTACTAATCATCATGGGGTCAACATTATAATCAATATTTATTGCATCAGGTTTAACTATCTCACAAAACTCTCTATAATTTCTAATCTCCCTTGGGAAACATATTACAGGTACATTTAGTGATTTTACATAATCAACTAAGTTTAAAGTTGGTGTATAAATATAATTTGGATAATCTCTTTGTTCTAACAATCCCGCCCAACTATCGAAGATTTGTATAACGTTGGCACCGTTTTCAATTTGGTTTTTAATATGAATTTTAAGAAACTTTTCGATTAATAATAAAATTCTGTTTATTAAAAAGTCATCTTCAAAAAAATCTTTCTTAACATTTTTTTTAGGAGATTGTTGATTAATCATGTAGACAAGGAGTGTCCAGGGTGCTCCAACGAAACCGATTGTATTTTTATTTTTAGAAGTCATCTGTAGACTTACTGATTTTATAGCCTTGTAAACTGGATGAATTTTTTCAACAAAATCTATTTCATCTATCTTGGACATTGATTTTATATCTAAATCGCCAAGAACTGGTCCAAAATCTTTTTTAAATTCAACTTTTTGACTTAATCCATATGGCAGCATCAAAATATCTGAAAATATTATTGCAGCATCAAGGTCAAATCTTTTAATAGGTTGGAGTGTTATTTCTGTAGATAATTTGTGGTTTAGGCACAATTCGATAAAATTTGGGTTTTCTTTTCTTATCTCTTTAAATTCTGGCAAGTATCTTCCAGCTTGTCTCATTATCCAGACTGGATTAATAGTTGTTTTATTATTTATTATTACTTCATGTAATGGTGTCATATTTAAATTATATATATAATTATAGTATTAGTATTATGTCCTGTGGATTATGATGATTGTTTATTTTAAACATTATATTAACGTTTTAACCACATCTATAATTAAATAAAACTTACAAAAATGAACACTTTTTGATCTTTATTAACATTTATGTATAGTTAGACTGAATTTATTATTAATGTTAATAAAATCCTTATTTTACAAGACAAAACGAACAAAAAATTAAATTGAGTAATTTTA
>JACWDH010000049.1 GCA_014654235.1 Pelagibacterales bacterium SAG-MED10
GAGGGTTTTTTTAC
This sequence comes from Pelagibacterales bacterium SAG-MED10, assembly GCA_014654235.1. Classification (GTDB taxonomy): domain Bacteria; phylum Pseudomonadota; class Alphaproteobacteria; order Pelagibacterales; family Pelagibacteraceae; genus Pelagibacter. The sequence goes on from JACWDH010000049.1 coordinate 15, forward strand.
AGAATATTCACAATCGACTGCATCAGAAGACATGGCTGAAGTTTTCTCCCATTTAATGATTGGGTCAGATTTGAGTAATAATGATCCTATTTTAAATAAAAAAATCCAATTCATAAAAAATAACCTATTAAAAATAGATGAAAACTTTGTTTTATGATTAAGAAAATTAAAGCCTCTAGATCTGAAAAAATAATTTTTGTTTTTATTATTCTTTTAGCAACATTTACATTTGGTTCTTTCCTTTTAATTAAAGATAAATGTTTGTTTGTCAAAAGTTATGATCCTAAAAAAATTAAATTTGATAATCCTAAAAACATTGCAATATTAAATGTACCTTGTGGAAATGTTATTATTGAACTTTATCCAAAAATTTCTCCTAATGGAGTAAAAAGATTTATAACTTTAATTAATACTAAGGCTTATGATGATATTGCCTTTCACAGAGTTATTAAAGATACACTTGCGCAGGCTGGAGATTTAGAATTTGGAAAAAAAGGGAATATAGATTATGGAAAAATTGGAACAGGAAAGTCAGGATTAGGAACAATTAATTCTGAAGTAGATGCACCATTTAATTTTGATAAAGGTAGTGTTGCTTTAGCTAGAACACAAAAATACAATACTGAAGACAGTCAATTCTTTATTGTGTTGAGAGATGAACCTTTATATGAAACTGAATATACTCCTATTGGAAAAGTAATTTATGGCTTGAAAGCTTTAGAAAAAATTAAATATTTAGACAAATCTCAATATGTATTAAGACCTGACTTTATAAATTCAATTAGGATGTTAGTTAACTAAGGGTTTTCCGGTAGCTAAAGTATGCTTTATTCTATCTTGGGTTTTTTGAGTTTCAATTAATCTCATAAAAGCATCTAGTTCTAATTTAAATAAATCGTCTTCTGATAAAGTTTTATCAATTGTGGTATCTCCTCCACTTAAAACATGTGCTAATTCTTTCGCAACTAAAACACCGTGATCTAAAATAACTTTATCATTATAAAGTTTATCTAAAATTTTATCCATCTCCCCTCTTACGGCTTTACCAGGTAGTTTAAATTCAAATTCATTTGGTGCTTTAAAATTTTTGTTTTCCATAAGAATTTTTTTAGAAACTTCTAATAAACTATTTCTATTCATTATTTTTTTATCCTCTGGTCTCAAATATTTCATTGGTTCTGCTTCTACTGGTGAGGTAGCTGTTTTACCATAACCAATAATGTCAAAAACTTTTAGCGGTGCATAATTTGGATCTGCCTTTGCCTCTTCTGTACTTAGCCATCTAGCTAACATTTCTTTACAACCACCACCAGCAGGGATTAATCCAACAATAGTCTCAACTAATCCAACCACAATGTTGGTATGTGATGCAACAAAATTACTTTGTACCATAACCTCAAATCCACCACCCAAAGTTAATCCTGATGGAGCTGAAATAACTGGATGTTTTGAGTATTTTAGATGTTTACATGTTTCTTGAAAATATTTGATAAATTTTTCAATTGATTTGAAATCTTTTTTATCGGCAAACTGCATTGTATAAGTTAAGTTTACTCCAGCAGAAAACTGCATACTTTCATTTATTATAATTAAAGGTTTGTCAGTAGCTTTTTTTAAAGCATCCATTGAGTCATAATCCAATGCATTGGCCTTAGTTGTAAATTCAACAATGTTATAATCATTAAACCTGTAAATTTTTGCAGAATCATTTCCATCTAGGCTAGATGCTGTTTTTTTAACTTTCCCTAAAGTTTCTATGTTCGTATATTTCTGTCTCTCACCATAAAAGTCT
>JACWDH010000005.1 GCA_014654235.1 Pelagibacterales bacterium SAG-MED10
TTAATTTCTTCACACACAACATTAGAACTTTTGAATTGAACAATCTGAGTAATAAATAAATTTTTTATCTCTGAAATTTTAATTAAATTGTTTTCATTTTTTTCTTCACTGTCACCAAATTTTCCTTTTTGATGTATATTTTCTAAAGCTGAAATTGAACTCATGATCTAACTCTTTCCCCTTTTGGATCTACATAATGCGATGAAACTATTTCTACTGGAATTACTTTATTCTTCAGTGGAGACATTACAAATAATTTTTCCCCGATCATATTTTTTCCATCTTTCAAAATTGCAAGTGAAAAAGGATTGTCGTGCTCTACACTCCAGCATGAAGCAGATATGTGTCCTAATTTTTTATTTGGTAAAGGAGCCTTGGCGTCTTTAACCAAATGAGAACCCTCTGGTATACTTGTTTTTTTATCTAAAGGAACAACTCCAACAATCTTTTGCCTATCTTCTGAGGTGAAAGCTTCTCTATTTAATGACCTTTTACCGATAAAATCTTTCTTTTTACTTACTAATCCATCTAATGACGTGTCGTAAGGAATGGTTCTTCCATCAAGTTCTGATCCTGCTACATGTCCCATTTCAATTCTCAATGTGGATAATGCCTCTGTTCCATATGGTTGAACTTGAAACTCTTTACCTAACTCAATGATTTTTTCCCACATAAAGTTTCCATTATCAGACTCTACATTTACCTCGTAAGCTAATTCACCTGAAAATGAGATTCTGAAAATTCTAGCTTTAACTCCAAACAGATCTGACTCCATATATCCCATAAAAGGCAGTCCTTCATTTGAAACATCATTGTTAGGAAATAATTTTTCTAATAACTGTCTAGATTTTGGTCCTGCTATTGCTGCTCCAGCCCATTGTTCAGTTGTAGAAACTACATTAACATTCAATTCAGGCCAAACAAGCTGAAGATAATATTCTAGATGTGAAAGAACATTTGCTGCTTGTGCTGTAGTGGTTGTCATATGATAATGATTTTCAGAAATCCTAGTTGTAGTTCCATCATCCATAACAATTCCATCTTCTCTAAGCATCACTCCATATCTTGCTTTACCAACCGGTAGTTTTAACCAAGCATTTGTGTAAACTCTATTAAGCAGTTCTGCTGCATCAGGACCTTTGATATCAATTTTTCCCAAGGTAGTAACATCACAAACTCCAACATTTGTTCTTACATTTTTAGCTTCTCGCTTTGATGCTTCGAAAAGGGTTTCATTTCCTTGTTTATAATATCTTGGTCTTAACCAAACTCCAGCATCAACAAATACAGCATTGTTTTTTTCATGCCAAGAATGCATTGGAGATTTACGAGTAGGTTTAGAGTGTTTTCCAACTTCTCTACCTACGATTGCTCCAATAGATATTGGTGTATAAGGGGGTCTAAAAGTTGTATGGCCTACTGCAGGTACTACTTTATTTTCAATATCAGAAACTAATTGTAATCCATTCAAATTACTTGTTTTGCCTTGGTCAGTTGCCATTCCAAGAGTTGTGTACCTTTTAACATGCTCTATAGATCGATAACCCTCTTTTAAAGCTATTTCAATATCTGATACAGAAACATCATTTTGAAAATCTAAAAATCTTTTATAATTTTTTCCTTCAGGCAAAGGAACACACCAAAACTTGTCATGTTGAGAAGATTTTTTTTCAACAACGTTAGGAAATGAAATTTTATTATCATTATTTGTAATCTTTTTCGATAGATCTTGACCAGCCGTGAAAGAGTCTTTTAAAGTTTCTTCTAATGTAAAAATCCCATTAGCGGCACCTAAAGTTGTTTCATTTTGCTTAGACGTTCCAGGTACAAAAGCATCAATTTCTTCTTTAAATTTAGTTTTATTGCCTGATTGTGATGCTAAATGAATAGTTGGCGTCCAAAAGCCTGAAACACAAATGCAATCACACTTAATATTTTCAACTGTACCAAGTTGCTTTTTGTCATCTGAAATTTTTGCTATATCAGCTGAATTTACTTTTTTATATCCCTGTGCAGCAACAACAACGTATGAAAATTTAATATTAATACCAAGATTTATCGCTTCATTAATTATTTCTGATTGTGGATTAATTCTAGAGTCTAAGATGATTGGATTAATTCCGTTTTTCTTAAACTCAATTGCTGTTTCATATCCACTATCATTATTTGTAAAAACTAATGGGTTTTTACCAACTAATACACCATATACTTTTAGATATTCTTTTGCTGCTGAGGACAACATTACACCGGGAGTATCATTATTGCCAAAAACCAATGGCCTTTCAATTGATCCTGAAGAAATTAAAACCTCTTTTGCCCTAATATACCAAAGTCTTTGTTTTGGATGATACTTTTTTGTTTTTGGGAGATGATCGCTAACTTTTTCTGACATCACTAACATGTTATGGTCGTAGTAACCAAAAACTTGGGATCTATTTTTAACAACTACATTTGGCATTTCTTTCAGCTCAGCAATAATACTATTTGCCCAATCCTCACCAGATTGGTTTCCAATATTTACATCGTTAGTTAATAGAGATCCTCCAAATCTTGGTTTATCCTCAGCTAAAATTACTCTTGCACCATTTTTTGCTGCTGCATAAGCACTTGCTAAACCTGATGGACCAGAACCAGCAATTAATAAATCACAATATTCATATTTATGCTCATACCTCTCCTTATCGTGTTTGGTCGAGGCAACACCTAAACCTGCTGCTTTTCTAATAAAAGGTTCGTAAACTCTATACCAAAAACTTTTAGGCCACATAAAGGTCTTATAATAAAATCCTGCAGGTAGAAAAATTTTTAAAAAATTATTTATTGCACCAATATCAAAATTTACACTTGGCCAACAATTTACACTTTTGGCTTCTAATCCCTCAAAAAGTTCTTGTTCAGTAGCTTTGATATTAGGTTCTGTTTCATTATTTCTATAAAGCTGAACAATTGCATAAGGCTCATCTACCCCAGCTCCAAAAAAGCCTCTTGGTCTGTGATACTTAAAGCTTCTACCTACTAAATGAACTCCATTTGCAATTAAAGCAGATGCTAAAGTGTCTCCCTCATAACCATAGTATGTTTTTCCATTAAATTTGAATGATAACTTTTTATCTCTATTAATCAGTCCACCATTTTCTAATCTAAATGTTTGAGTCATTAAGAAATTTCCTCGTCTGCTTTATATGTATTAAATATTTCGTGAGTAGCAGTATCTCTCTCTACCTTAATCCATTGCCTACATCCAGATAGATGCTGCCACAACTCTAAGTGCTTTCCTCTTAAACTTTTTCGATTGTATACAAAACTATCCCATTCTTGATCAGAGATTTCTTTGTTAAGTTCAGGTCTTTTTACGCTTGCATCTCCACCATAAGAAAATTCATTTTGCGATCTCATCCCACAATAAGGACATTTAATATGAAGCATTTAAGATATCCAGGTCTTCGTACCAAGTCCTTTTTCATCAATTAAGTGGCCTGTGCTAAATCGATTTAAACTAAATCCAGCATTTAATTCATGAACTTTATCTTGAGCAATTGTGTGTGCAAATGTCCAACCAGATGCTGGTGTTGCTTTGAAACCTCCGTAACACCAACCACAGTTCAAATACAAACCATCAATATGTGTTTTGTCAATTATAGGCGAACCATCCATTGACATATCCATTATACCACCCCAAGTTCTAAGCATTTTCAATTTACTTAAAAAAGGCATCATTGCTATTCCCTCAGTCAAAACATGTTGGAGAGTTGGTAAATTTCCTCTTTGAGCGTAGCTGTTATATCCATCAAGATCTCCACCCATTACCATTTCTCCTTTATCAGATTGACTAATGTAAAAATGACCAGCACCAAAAGTTACTACTCTATCTAAAATTGGTTTAACTGGCTCTGATACACACGCTTGAAGAAGGTGTGTTTCTATAGGTAAAGTCATATTTAACTTTTCGGCTAACATATTTGTACTTCCAGCGACACATAAACCAACTTTTTTTGTTTTTATATTTCCTCGAGATGTTCTTATGCCATTAATCTTGCCCGCTGTAACATCAAAACCAGTTACTTCACAATTTTGAATTATATCTACACCCATCGAGTCTGCTTGACGTGCGTATCCCCAAGCAACTGCATCGTGTCTTGCTGTTCCTGCGCTTGGTTGCATTAATCCACCAAAAATTGGAAACCTTACGTTTTCGGAAAAGTCAGCCATTGGAATTATTTCTTTTACTTGTTCACGGTTTAATAAGACTGCATCAATCCCGTTTAATCTCATTGAATTTCCTCGTCTTGCATAGGCATTCATTTGCGCATCTGAGTGTGCAAGATTGATAATTCCTCTTGGAGAAAACATCACATTATAATTTAAATCTTGGCTCATTTTTCTCCACAGATCCATTCCAAACTCACTAAAGAGAGCGTTTTCATCATGCATGTAATTTGATCTAATTATCGTTGTGTTTCTTCCAACGTTTCCACCACCTATCCAACCTTTTTCAATAATTGCTACCTTGGTAATATTATGTTCTTTTGCAAGGTAATATGCGGTAGCAAGCCCATGTCCTCCACCACCAATAATAACTACATCATATTCCTCTTTTGGAGTTGGATCCTTCCAAGCTAAATCCCAGTTTTCATGATTAGAAAACGCGTTTTTAACTAAATTAAATATAGAATATTTTTGCATCCATTAATTTTATAACAAAGAATATAAATAGTTCTTATTTTTTTTATATATATTTTTTAGAAGTTTCCAAATATGACAAAAAAGGATAAGAAGTCTGCAACGATAACATTTAATTTATAGGATTAATAATGAGTGATGTTAAATCAGATATCCAAATAGCAAGAGAAGCAAAAATGCAGCCTATAAATGAGGTATTGGCAAAGATAAATGTTCCAGATGAGAGTACTGCTTTCAGTCCAATGGGACGACATATTGCAAAAATTAACTTAGAATATTTAGATACATTAAAAGATAAACCAGAAGGAAAACTAATTTTAGTCACCGCAATTACACCTACACCTGCTGGTGAAGGTAAAACAACTACTTCAGTTGGTTTAAATGATGGATTAAATAAAATTGGAAAAAAATCTATAGTTTGTTTAAGAGAGCCAAGTCTCGGGCCTTCCTTTGGGATGAAAGGTGGTGCAGCTGGAGGAGGTTACGCTCAAGTTGTTCCAATGGAACAAATTAATTTACATTTTACTGGAGATTTTCACGCAATTACTTCAGCTCATAATCTATTATCAGCATTAATAGATAATCATATCTATTGGGGCAATAAATTAGATATAGATGTAAGACGGATTGTTTGGAAAAGAGTTATGGATATGAACGACCGTTCATTAAGATCAATAAATATAAATTTAGGTGGAGTAGCAAATGGTTATCCAAGGGAAGATGGATTTGACATTACTGTTGCTTCAGAAATCATGGCAATTTTCTGCTTATCAAATGATTTGGAAGATTTAGAAAAAAGAATTGGTAATATAACAATTGCTTATACCAGAGATAAAAAACCTGTTTATGCAAAAGACTTGAAAGCACACGGTCCAATGACTGTATTATTAAAAGATGCAATCAGACCAAATGTAACTCAAACATTAGAAAATAATCCTGCAATTATTCATGGTGGTCCTTTTGCAAATATTGCACATGGATGTAACTCGGTTATAGCAACTAAAACTGGATTAAAACTCGCAGACTATGTTGTAACAGAAGCTGGTTTTGGTGCAGACCTTGGGGCAGAAAAGTTTTTAGATATAAAGTGCAGAAAATCTAACTTAAAACCGAGTTGTGTAGTCATTGTTGCAACCATTAGAGCTTTAAAAATGCATGGTGGCGTTGCAAAAGATGACTTAAAAAATGAAAATGTTGAGGCCTTAAAAAAAGGCCTAGTCAATCTTGAGCGACACATAGAAAATGTTAAAAAATTTGGATTACCTGTAGCAATTGCGGTAAATCATTTTATTAAAGATACAGACAGCGAAGTTAAAGCTTTAATTGGTTTTTGTGATAGCCTAGGAGTTAAAGCAAGTTTATGCACTCACTGGGCAAATGGTGGTGAAGGAACAAAAGAATTAGCAGCAAATGTTGCTGATTTGTGTAAAAAAAAAGATGCTAAGTTTAATTTTCTTTATGAAAGTAAAACACCTCTGTTTAAAAAAATAGAGACAATTGCTAAAGAAATATACAGAGCTGATGAAGTAATTGCCGATACAAAAATAAGAGATCAATTAAAAAGTTTTGAAGAAGCTGGATACGGAGAACTACCTATTTGTGTAGCGAAAACACAATACAGTTTTTCAACTGATCCAAATTTGAAAGGCGCACCAATTGGTCACGTTTTACCTGTAAGAGAGATAAGATTATCGTCAGGTGCAGAATTTATTGTTGTTGTTTGTGGAGCAATTATGACTATGCCAGGACTTCCACGTGTTCCTGCAGCAGACTCTATAAAGCTAAATGAAAAAGGTGAAATAGAAGGATTATTCTAGGTTAAGATAATTCAACCAATTTTCTAATTCCCTCATCCTAGAAATTTTATCAAGCTTAGTATTTTCAGTTTCGATATACTGTATATGACTATTAATTTCTTTCTCATCACTAAAAGCTCCTTTTTTTAAAAGCCTCTCTTTTCTAAAAACAATAATATTAACCATTTTATTATAGGTAATTTCTGGATGATATTGGAGCCCCCAAATATCACAATCATTTACTTTAAAATTTAAACCTTGAACTTTATTAATTGGATTTGAGGCTAACAACACAGAATTTTGTGGCATAGTTACTACTTCATCAAAATTAAATGCAGGCGTATTAAATTTTTTTTGTTTATTCTTATAAAGTGGATGATCTAATCCTGTTTCATTTATTTCAACATCAACAGCAATTCCTTTATGTGAACCTTTGGTACCCTTTTTAACTTCACCTCCAGCTGCTGTGACTGCTACTTGCATGCCCCAACATATTGCTAAGATTTTTTTAATTTTTTTTTGACACTCTTTCATAAACTGAATCTGTCTTCTAATTTCAGGTGTATCATTATAAATATTTAAACTACTACCGCCCCAAATAAGTCCATCATAGCTTTCTAAATGGTCTATGTTTTTGATTATATTTTCATCAGATGATGGATTGACAACGTCAGTTTTTATATCTTTTGTAAAAAAACCGAGACTATCTTTCAAACTCTCAGTGTGAGTTTGTATTCCTGCTGATGAAAAATTTTGATTTTCTTCTTTTAAATTTCCTTCAACAATTAATATTTTTTTCATTAAATCAAATTTCCTGAAATGCTATTTTCATACATTATTCTCAAATCTTTTTGATTTATTTTTTTTGGGTTTCCACCAGTGGACGGATCTTCAAACGCCATTAAAGAAAGTTCATCAAGGTTAATTTTATTGCAATCCATAACATCTGATAGTTTGTGAGGGATGTTCAAATCTTTTCTCAATTCTAAAATCCACTCTAAAAAACTATCAAAACTTTTATTTAAATTTAAATAATCACAAATTTCAATAATCTTGTATTCTATTTCATTTCTATTAAATGATAAGACATAAGGCATAAATATTGCATTTGATAAACCATGATGAATATTAAACTTTGAATTAACTGGATGACTTAAAGAATGTATTGCTCCAAGACCTTTTTGGAATGCAGTTGAGCCCATTGATGAAGCCGAAAGTAAACTCATCCTTGCTTCGATATTTTTTCCATCTTTATAGGCAGTAATTAAAAATTTTTTAATTAATTTAATACCTTCTATTGCAATACCATTTGCCATTGGATGGAAGCCTGGTGTACAAAATGCTTCCAGGTTATGTGCTAATGCATCCATACCTGTTGCTGCTGTTAATTTGGGTGAAAGATCTATAGTTAAAATGGGATCTAAAATAACAATTGATGGCAACAATTTTGGATGAAAAATAATTTTTTTAACACCTGTATCTTTATTAATAATTGCAGAAGCTCTTCCAGTTTCTGAACCTGTACCAGCAGTTGTGGGTATTGCAATAATACTTGGGATTTTAGAACTAGCAGCTCTTTTCCAATAGTCACCAATATCTTCAAAATCCCAAATTGGCCTTTCTTGACCACACATAAATGCTACGGCCTTACCTACGTCAAGTGCGCTACCACCACCAATTGCTATTACACCATCGCAGTTAGATTTGTTATAAACTTTTACACCTTCTTCTACATTTTCGCCTATTGGGTTTCCTGAAAAATTTGAAAAAATTTCTAAATTATTAAATTTTTTTTTCAAATCCTGTATAATTTGCTTAATCATATTCAGATTAATTAGATCTTTGTCAGTAACGAATAATGGATTTGATATTTTTAATTCTTGACAGGCATCAAATAAATTATTGATCCTATTTTCACCTACCCACATCAAAGTTGGGTAATTCCAATTATGATTCATAGTAAATTATAATTTTATTTTTCTTTTTTTGTTAGTAAGATATATTTATAGAATTATTAATGATAGGAAAATTTAGATGTCTAAAGTAGCGATTATAGGTGCGGGTCCATGTGGTCTTTCAATGTTGAGAGCGTTTGAACATTTGGAAAATAAAGGAGAAAAAATACCAGAAATAGTTTGTTTCGAAAAACAAGATAACTGGGGTGGACTTTGGAATTATAGCTGGAGAACAGGTTCTGACCAATATGGAGATCCAGTACCAAACAGCATGTACAGATATTTGTGGTCAAACGGTCCTAAAGAATGTTTGGAGTTTGCTGATTATTCTTTTGACGAACACTTTGGTAAACCAATACCATCTTTTCCTCCTAGAGAAGTTCTGTATGACTATATAGTTGGAAGAGTAAGCAAAGGTAATTTAAAACATAAAATTAAATTTAATACTCGAGTTACAAATACATCATTTAAAAATGACAAGTTTGAAATTAGCTATCAAGATAAAGCTAATAATAAAATTTTAACCGAAAATTTTGATTATTTGGTTATTTCGACTGGTCATTTTTCTGTGCCTTTTATCCCAGAATATAAGGGAATGAATTCCTTTCCTGGAAGGATTATGCATTCTCACGACTTTAGAGATGCTGAAGAATTCAGAGACAAAAATGTAATTGTTCTTGGCAGTAGCTATTCTGCAGAAGATGTTGCGCTACAGTGTAATAAATATGGAGCTAAAAGTGTTACTATTGGCTTTAGACACAATCCAATGGGATTTAAATGGCCCAAAGGTATGAAGGAAGTTCACTATTTAGATAAGCTTGATGGTAAAAATGCAATTTTCAAAGATGGCACAAAACAAGAGGCTGATGTAATAATTTTATGTACTGGTTATCTTCATCATTTTCCATTCTTAGAAGAAAGTATAAAATTAAAAACTCACAACAGATTATATCCACCAAAATTATATAAAGGGATTGTATGGCAAGATAATCATAAAGTTTTATATCTAGGAATGCAGGATCAATTTCATACTTTTAATATGTTCGATTGCCAAGCTTGGTATGCACGGGATGTTATTATGGGCAAAATCAAGATGCCTAATAATGATGAGATAGAAAAAGATATTAACAAGTGGGTTGGAATGGAAGAAAAATTAGAAAATCCAGATCAAATGATAGATTTTCAAACAGAGTATACCAAAGAACTTCATGAAATGTCAGATTATCCTAAGATAGATTTTGAATTAATTAGAAAACATTTCAAAGAGTGGGAGCATCATAAAGTTGAAGATATTCTAACTTATAGAAATAAATCCTTTTCTTCACCTGTGACTGGTTCTATTGCTCCAATCCATCATACGCCTTGGGAAAAAGCAATGGACGATTCTATGAAAACTTTTCTAAATAAATAAAATTTAATATTTTATTTTTAATTTTTTATTTTTTGTGATTGCGTTTAATAATGCAATCATTAAAGGGATTTTTTTACGATTGAGTTTCTTTAAAATATATGGAGCTATTTCGAAGGCCAAATCAGCACCTTCAACAGTATCATCTTTCATAAATTTTCTTTTAGCCGATCTAAAAGTAAATCCTTTACCAAGATAATCACCCATTTTACTATTTCTGCCGCCAACGGCGCTTACATACAGGTCGCCTATACCAGCAAGTCCATAAACAGTTTCTTTTTTTCCCTTAAAATGTTTTATTAAATAATCCATTTCATCAATTGATTTTCTAAATAAAGCTGAGGATGTATTCTCGCCTTGGCCTGATCCAATTATCATAGAATATATATTTTTAATTGCTGATGAGAACTCTACTCCTCTAACATCAGTTGTATGTTCTGTTTTGTAATAACTTGTGGATATCATTTTTCCAATATCTTTTGCAACCTTGAGTTTTTTGTTCCCAATTACAGTGTAACTTTTTATCTTTCGAGCCAGCTCTTTTGCTAAGCATGGTCCTTTTAAAACAGATACATTTAGTTTGTTATTAGTTTTATTAAGCTGTTCAGACATAGTAATAATTTTTTTTGTTTTATCTAACTTTAGTCCTTTTGTAAGAACCAAAATGGGAGTTTTACTTTTAAAATGCGTTAAATATTTGCTGATGATATCTATCCCAACCGAACTTACAGCCACAACTATAAGATTCCATTTTAAATTTAACATTTCTGGAACAAATTTTTTTGTTATTATTTGTTTTGGTAGATTAATTTTTAAAGATGGATGAAATTTTTCTTTATGATTTAATTTATTAATTAACTTAATATTATGCGGCTCTGATAATGTTACTTTATGCTTGTTTTCTATCAAAGGAATAGAAAAGGCTGCTCCCATTGCCCCTGATCCAATAATCAATATATTTTTCATATTTATAAATTAGGCTATTCCTAAGTGTCTCTTTCTTTTATCGACCCAAGTTCTTATCAAATTATCAAAAATTAACCCTATAAATGCTACACAAATTCCTAATGTCAGGCCTATACCTGCACCATTTTTATCAGACAAAGCTTTTAAAATATATTGCCCCAAATCTTCTGTGCCAATAAATGCCCCGATAATTACCATAAATAAAGCAAAAACTATTGTTTGATTTAAACCAAGCATCATGTGAGGAAAAGCTAATGGGAATTCAATTTTTGTTAATCTTTGAAACTTATTTACACCAGACATCGTTGCAGCTTCATGTAAACCTACTGGAACACTTCTAAGACCTTCAATTGTATATCTAGTTGCAGGAATTGTTGCGTAAACTATTACAGCAATTAAAACTGATGTGTCTGTTATTCCAAATAACATCATTACCGGAATTAAATATACAAACGATGGAAAGGTTTGAAATATATCACAAACTCCTAACATAAATTTCGCTGCACTTTTGCTTTGAAAACACAAGGTTCCAACTGTAAAACCAATCAAACACGAAACTATAACTCCAAAAGTTGCCATGTATGTTGTAACCAATGCTCTATCCCACCATGGACTAAGAGCTATGAACAAAGTTAATCCGCATACTACTAACGCTGATCTAATTCCACCAATTAAATAACCAGCCCCAACTACTAAAACTATAGTAGCAATAGCAGGCATTCTTAAATAGAGTGCTCGCATTGGCTGGAGTACATCTTGAATTAACCATGTATTAAATGCTTTTATATAAACAAAGAATGTATCAAAGATCCAGTCAACTCCTTTATTCCAAAAGTCAGCAGTTGATATTCCTTTATTATGAGGAATTTCAAATAAGTAATTAAATGTATCTTTGAATAAAAAAGTTCCTATATAAGCAAGTACAATTCCTATTATAAATGCTCCAATAAAAAATATAGTATTCTTATTTCTTTCGAAGAATGAAAGATTACCAAAATAATCTGTTTGTTTATTTGCCCATGCCAATGACATTTTATCTAATAATATTGCAATTAGACTGATGCACAAACCTGCCTCTAGAGCTAATCCAATATTAAGCTGATTAAGAGCTAACAATAAATTAAAACCCAAACCTTTCGCTCCAATAAAAGCTGAAATAACTGCCATTGAAAAACAAACCATAATCACCTGGTTAACTCCGATCAGTATATCTCTTCTAGCTGTAGGAATTAATACTTTGAACATTAGTTGCCAATTATTACATCCACTCATTCTGCCAGCCTCGATTACTTCAGGAGGTATGGCTCTTAATCCTAATAAAGTTAATAATATCATTGGTGGAATGGCAACTATCATAGTTATAATCACTGCTGCATGATCACCAACTCCAAATAAAACTAATGCAGGAACTAAAACTGCATATTGTGGCATAGTTTGCATCACTAAAAGTATTGGATATAAAGCTTTTTCAACACGTTTACTTTTAAATGCAGATATACCAAGGCCTAGACCAAATATAAATGATAATGGTGCTGCCACTAATATAAATGATAAAGTTTGCATCGATGGTTTCCATTGACCAAAAACAGAAATGTAAACCATAGTCAAACCAGCAAAGATAGCTAAACCTTTGCCACTCAATTTGTAAGATAATATTGTTGCACCCGCAGCAACTATGGTCCATGGTAAGCCTGGAAGTTCGGCCCATGGATTGGCATCAATAAAATCCCAACTTGTAAATGCAACAATAGTTTCTAGTCCACCTAATAAAATCTCTCTAATTAACTCAATAATGAAAGTCATAAAACCTGTTAGATTTCTACTAATTTGTAAAAGAAGAGGTCTAGTTTTAAATTCTTGTGTGTCTTCATTCCAGAACTCCATTGGCATCCAATCGTTCATTAAGAAAAATAGTGAGTCATTTATCCAAATGGGCAACCAACCAAGTAATGGGGGCAATCTCCAAAATACATCAAAAGCATAATATCTCACCTCTTTGCCTGCAAAAACAAAGGTACTTTGGTTAGGGTCTTTAATAAACTCTGCCTGACCTCTTATAAATTTATATGTTTCAGGAACTTCGATAGCAAAACATAATGCAAAAAAAACAATTAATAAAAATAACCACTGAAATATTTTTGGATTTTTTTTTAGAAATTCCATAGTTTAATTTCCATTTTTCCTTCCACCAAAAACTGTATTAATTATCTTTGTAGGATTAATAGAGCCTATAATTTTATTATTGCCATCTATAACTCCCACAGTTTTTTCTTGGGTTAAAATTTTTTCAGCAACATTTTCAATAATCTCATTTTTTGAAACTCTTAAGTCACCTAAATTATCACTTGCAGATTGATCCATTACATCTTCAATTAACAAAACTTTTTCCCTTGGTACTTCTTCTGTAAATTTCCTCACATATTCAGTTGCAGGATTTAAAACTATTTTAGCGGGTGTATCTAATTGTTCAATGATACCATCTTTCATAATTGCTATTCGATCAGCCAGCTTTAAAGCTTCATCAAAATCGTGAGTGATGAACATTATAGTTTTTTGCAATTTATCTTGAAGTCTTAAAAATTCATCCTGCATTTCTTTTCGGATCAAAGGATCTAATGCTGAAAAAGGCTCATCTAAAAACCAAATATCTGGTTCAACAGCTAAGGATCTTGCAATACCTACTCTTTGCTGTTGTCCGCCTGAAAGTTCTCTTGGAAAATAATTTTCTCTTCCATCTAGTCCAACTAACTTAACCATATCCATTGCCTTACTAATGCTATCGTCAGTATTAATTCCCTTAATTTGCAGTGGAAATGCTATATTTTCTACAACAGTTTTGTGTGGTAACAGTGCAAAGCTCTGAAAAACCATTCCCATTTTATTTCTTCTAAGATCAATTAATTCTTTGTTGTTTAACTCTAATAAATCTTGACCCTCTATAAAAATTTTTCCACCTGTTGCATCTGTCAATCTTGAAATACATCTAAGTAATGTTGATTTGCCTGATCCAGATAAACCCATAACAACTAACATTTCTCCTTTTGTTACTTCAAAAGAAGCATTGTTAACTCCGACTATACATCCATTTTCTTGAAAAGTTTTTGCGTCAACGTTTCCATTGGCTTCTTGAAGCATTTTTTCGGCATTTTCTCCAAAAATTTTATAAACAGACTCACATTTAATAACTGCTTCAGACATAAATTATTAATAAGTTATACGAAAATTAATTGAATTAATATCTATATAATAATTGTTTCTCCTTAATTAAAAATTTTTGATGTAATAAATTCTAGTATCAATGCCAGTGCTCAAAAAACTTAATGCCTCCCCACTTACTGAGATTTTTTCATCAACCCCAACATTATTTCCACTTACTGTAAAACCTGCAAAACATTTATTTTTTTCTTCATCCCACTCAACAAATGTCTCATCAATTTTATTGCCATTAATTGTATAAATTTCATGTGCTCTAAAATTGAGGAAATTAGCTCCCATTATTGCTCTTTGAGGGATAAGTTTTGTAGCTTTGCAAACTTTCTCATAAACCTCGTCAGATAATCTATGATGATCAGTTCCATCAAAAGTAACTAAAATTCCAGATGGCAGAGTTGAAATTAATTCATTTAATTTTCTCTCCTCTGCAATTCTTTCCTCTTCGATTTTCATCCTTTTAACTAAATCTTCACCTTCTCCAAAAATATTATTTAATATAAAAAAAGATAAGATTATAATTAATGTAATAATTACTAATGCCCCAAACTGTCTAACAGACTCTGGTAATTCTTTTAATTTAGTAAAATAATTTTGTTGAGACATTATTCTTGTAATTTTCCGTTTTTCCAGATTCCTGATTTTTGTTTTCCATCTGCCCAAGTAAATGTTCCTTTACCATTCATAAAACCATTAGCCCACTCTCCATCGTATGTGGAGCCATCTGGGAATGTTAAAAGTCCTTGTCCACTCCACACACTGTTTTCAAATTCACCTTTATAGATATATCCATTAGGCCAAGTTTCTACTCCCTGACCTTGCTTTTTTGTTGCAACCCACTCACCTTCATAAGTGGTTTTATCTGTATAAACCCATTTTCCATATCCATTTTCACAATTTCCCTCTTTACATCCAGTGCTTCGGGCAAAAACTGATGTAACGACAAAAAAAGTTAGAAGTAATAATATGGGAATTTTTTTCATGAATTTATTTTACACAAAATCAAATAAAAAAAAATCCCCCCCAACATTGTTGGGGGAGACTCTGAATTTAACTTTTATCCCTACTTAGTAAAAGCTTGCCAAACTGACTTATTATCAGCTAACCATTTTTTAGCTGCATCTTCATGAGTCATCTTATCCATATCGACTAAAGCTGCCATTGCTCCAATTTGACTTGTAGAGAATGACATTTTTTTAAATGCTTTAGCTGCATTTGGATGAGTTTTTGGAAAATCCTCATTAACTGCTTTTTTCAGATAGCCATCTGGAGAACCACATTTTCCATCTCCACCATCTTCTGGTCTGCAACCTGCAGTGTATGGAGGAAAGTCAATAAATGTAAAACCAGCACCATCAGTAAAGTTTGGTGTCCAATTGAAAATTATTGTTCCTCTTCCTTCTTTTTCAGCAGCTGCTAATTCAGCCCAAAGCGCATCTGCACTTCCAGCAAATTTTACCCACCAAAGGTCACCTAAACCTAAAGCGTCAACCCTTTGAGGTATTAAATCACCATGCCAAGTTTGTGGACCTTCCAACATTCTTCCTTTTCCATTTGGTGAATCAGGTGTTGTGAAGTTTTTAGCACAGTCAGGATTTTTTAAAGCTGTCCAGTCTGGAAGACCAGGGCATAATCCTTTGTCTGTAACCCAGTTAGGATATCCCATATCTTCAAGTGTTCTTGCTTCATGATCTCCCCAATCAAGTAAGCCACCTTTGTCTAGAGCTGTTGTAAATGATTTACCAAATGCAGATTCCCATACTTCGTGAGATATAGTTACATCTCCAATTCTGATTGACTCGTAAACTGCCTGTGAGTCAGCATTTACATATTTAACATTGTTACCCATGCTTTCGAAAATTCCACCAATAACATAAGCCATTACAATTTGACTTGACCAGTTATGAGTTGGGATAACGATGGGTTTTTTGCTATCTGCAGCATTAGAAATTCCTGCAAAACTAACTACAGAAATTATAAGAGCAGATAATAATGATATTATTTTTTTCATTTTTTCCCCTCGATTATTAATATTAATGAGAAAGTATGTTCTGATTTAAAGGTATAGTCAACTCGTTTTCAGTATAATATGGTCACAATAAAATTATTATAAAAACATTGAAGATGTTAGGAATTAGTAAAGAAATAAAATATCCCGGACTAAATATTTTACCACCAGGGGTTGAAAGACATGTTGTAAATGGTGGTGGTCTTACTGCTTTTCATATTTTCCCTGACGATGAGATAGAGATAATCAATAACGAAGGTAATCAAATTTGTGAAATTATCTGTTTCAATAAAGACGGAAAATCAGATGTAGGTATTTTAAATCTTAAAAGTAACAACAATAAAAATTTTATTAGAGATATCTTAAGTAGAAAAGATGAAAGTATATTAGCAACGAATTATCAACTTAAAAAACTAAATTTAAATATTTCAAATTCAAAATCCTCAATCGTATTTGATATTGAGAGTCAAATTGGCGAAAAAATTAAATTAAAGTCTAAAGATAATTGTTTTGCAATATTTGCAGCTCCTGGACAAGACATGGATGTTACAAAGCAAAATCCACCTACCGATTTAATTATTTATATTAAAAGAGCAAATATTATTGATGACAAAGAATTGAATGTAATTCCAAATCCTGTCTTTGAACCCTTGCATGAGGAAAATATTAATAAAGCGAGCAGTATATCATACGAAGTTAAAGAAGGTGATTACATTCAAGTGATAAGTCCTACTGGAAGACAATGTTCAGACTTTGTAGCATTTGACACAAGGAAACTAGAAAAAGGAATTGAGAAAGGGTTGGATTGGCAAACAACAAGAACTTTCATGGGAAATACATTTCCAGGACCAGGATTATTTTCTAAATTTTATGATACTGACCACGAACCTTTGGTAGAAGTAATTAGAGATACAGTTGGTAAACATGATACTTTTAATCTTGCCTGTACTTCAAAGTACTATGAGGATGCCGGTTATTTTGGCCATGCAAATTGCTCTGATAATTTGTCAGAAAGTATGTCTAAGTACGGTCTTCAGAAGCAAAAAGGTTGGCACGCAATTAATTTATTTTTTAATACTTCTGAGGGTGGATTAAACTCAGTTGTTTCAGATGAATCATATTCACGTCCTGGTGATTATGTCATGTTTAGAGCCTTAAAAGATTTAACTATTGGAACTACAGCATGTCCAAGTGATATAGATCCTTGTAATTCGTGGAATCCAACCAATATTTTTGTTAGAACATATGACAAAAAAAAAGAATTTACTAAATCATTTGCATTTAGGATGAAAACAGACTCTGAAAAAAAACTCACAAGAAATTCTGGCTTTTATGAAAGAACATCCATGCTAACTAGAAATTTTATAGATGCCAGAGGTTTTTGGCTTCCAAATGATTACACAAAACATGGGCTTGTTAATGAGTACAACGCTTGCAGAAATGATGCGGTTTTAATCGACTTATCCTCGTTAAGAAAATTTGAAATTATTGGCCCTGATGCAGAAGAGTTATTAAATTATACACTTACAAGAAACATTAAAAAATTATCGGTAGGTCAAGTTGTGTATTCTGCGATGTGCTACGAAAATGGAATGATGTTTGATGATGGTACTCTTTTACGATTAAGTGAGACTGGTTTTAGATGGATTTGTGGAGATGAATATGGCGGCGAATGGTTAAAAGAAATTGCAAAAAAGAAAAATTTCAATGCAAACATTAAAAATTCAACAGACCAAATAAGTAACGTTTCATTGCAAGGGCCAAAAAGTAGAGAAATTTTAAAAAAAATAATTTTTACACCTCCAACTCAACCTTCCATAGATGAACTTGGTTGGTTTAGGTTTAGCATTTGTAGAATAGAAGAGTTGCAAGGAATACCATTGATTGTTTCTAGAACTGGTTATACTGGTGAGTTAGGTTATGAAATTTGGTGTCACCCTAAACATGCTCCTGAAGTCTGGGATAAATTAATGGAAGCAGGAAAAGAAGATGGTTTGATTCCTGCAGGATTTGGAGCTTTAGACAAACTTAGAATTGAAGCAGGATTAATTTTATTTGGTAATGAGTTTGATGGTCAACAAGATCCTTTTGAAGCAGGAATTGGTTTTGCTATTCCATTGAAAACAAAAGAAGAGGATTTTATTGGTAAAGAAGAATTAATAAAAAGAAAAAATAACCCTCAAAAAAAACTTGTTGGGTTGGAATTAGCTGGTAAAGAAATTGCTGGTCATGGTGACTGTGTTCATATTGGAAGATCTCAAGTTGGTGTGGTTACAAGTGGATGCCTATCCTCAACTTTAAATAAAAATATAGCACTCTGTAGAATTGATATGCAGTATTCAGAGATTGGGACTGAGGTTGAAGTTGGTAAAATTGATGGTCATCAAAAAAGAATAGCTGCCAAAGTAGTTGCCTTTCCTTTTTATGACCCAACTAAGTCTAGAGTAAGATCATAAATTAAATGCCGAAAGACAAAAAAACTCTTCTAAATTTTTGGGAAGATCAAATGAGACAATCTCATACTTCAAGTAACTATTTTTTTAGAAAATCACCTTCTCACTATCACATGATGTTATTAGTAATGTCTGCCTACAAAGAAAATAAAAAATTATCTGTTGAACAACTAAAAACTAAACTATTCAAAACATCGAGGCCAAAATCGGCTTTAATCATTAATGAAGCTTGCGAAAAAGGATTCTTCTTATTAGAAAAAACTTCAACAGATCAAAGAATTAAAAATATCAAGCCAAGTGACTCTTTTATCAAAGAGTTCAATGAATATTTAACTACTCTTAAAAATATAAGCTATTAAGCACAAATTTCAGTTAAGTTTAAAGTATATATTTTATATATATACTTTTTAGTTCTAAAAATAATTATATTAATTCTACTTTGTAAAAAATAAGGTTTTAAAATGTCATTACCCACAAAAGCAAAAGTAGTTATTATAGGTGGTGGAATACACGGTTTAAGTACCGCATGGAAACTATCAGAAACATATAAAAATCCTGGAGACATAGTTGTTCTAGAAAAAAAAGATACTGCTGCAGGTGCTAGTGGAATAGCATGTGGTGTGGTTAGAAATAACTATTTCCAACCTGCAATGCGAGAATTGATGGCTCATTCAGTTTCAGTTTGGGAAAGTGACCCTGAAGCTTGGAAATATAATGCTGTAGGATACTTGCAAATCTCTCCTGAAGTTATGCATGAAGATGTGGCTTCGATTTATGAACAGCAAAAAGCAATTGGTTACGAGTCTGAATTTATAGAAGGTGAAAAAGATTGTATGAAATACATGAAGGGCATGTTTGACGATTGGCAAGCTCAAGGCATAACGTCTATTCTCCATGAAAAAAAAGGAGGATACGCCTTTAACGTAGATTCAATAAAATCTCTTGAAAAAAAATCAATTTCAAATGGTGTAACTGTAATTAAAGAAGTTAAAGTAACAGGTTTCAAAAGAGGAAGTAATAGTAAAGCTGTAACCGGCGTAGAAACTAACAAAGGTACTATAGAGTGCGAACAAGTGGTCGTTGGTGCTGGTCCATGGGTAAGAGATTTTTGGAATATGTTAGAATTACCAAAAACTGCTAATATTAAAGATAAAGATGGTAAATTTCATAAAACAGACATGTGGAAATATTGGATGCTTCAAGAAGGCATAATAGGTGTTGATCCTGATTTTTTAAGAATGAATAATGGAGAACAACCACCTGTTATTCACGTAGATTCAACAGCTCCATTGTATTCTGATACAACAAAAAAATTAATCACAGATAAAATTTGGGGAATATATTATAAACCAGATATTGAAGGATTAGGTGTTCAAGGTGGTACATCTCCTTACATAGTTGATAAACATTTTGATCAAGTTAATGTTGATCCATATGGAGTAGAGTCACCTGAGTATCAAACGACTGAAGCTTTTAATGATATGTGGTGTTCTGCTTTAGCGCATTGTCAAAAAAGATTTGAGGGAAAATCTAACTTGTATAGAAAAGGACCATCGGGTGGACTTGGGTGTATGACACCAGACTCATTTCCTATCTTTGATAGATTCTTAGAAAATGTTTATATGATTGCAGATGCTAATCATGGATATAAAATGATTGGCGTAGGTGAACTTGTTGCAAAAGAAATTCTGGGTACTGAAAGTGATTTATTGAAACCGTTTAGATTCAACCGTTACGAGAAAGGTGAACTTCACCCTACATCGAACAGTCCGTTCCCTTGGAGTTAAACTTCAAGCCTAGACACAAATAAATTTTTCAGCTACGCTTTATAAAATTTATAATTCATTAAGGGGAAAAATGACTGATTTAGAAAAACACGTTAACCAACCTGGTAGAAGTAAATTAGTTAAACAGGTTAGAGCTAAAATAAATGAACTAGGAATTGAATATATTTTTTTTCAATTTATATCGGTTACAGGAAGAGTTGTTGGTAAAGGTATTCCCACAGATCATTGGGAAAGAACTTGTGAAAAAGGTTTTCAACTAGTTTATGGGGCAACAGCTAACCTATTTACTGATCGTCATGGTAGTTATATTGGTTATGGTCCTGAGGCAAAGGAACTTGTTGGTATTCCTGATCCAGAAACATTTTGTCAACTGCCTTGGGATAAAAAAGTAGCAAGAGTTTTTGTAACTTGTTTTAGAAATAGAGAAGAAAGAGAAAACCCTGGTGCTCATTTAACTTCAGACTGTCGTGGTAATTTGAGAATTCATGCTCAAGAATTTAAGAAAAAACACGGATATCAATTAAGAGTTGGAACTGAGCCTGAGATGATGTGGTTAACCAAAAATGAAGATGGCACTCCAACTGGTAAAGGTTTTTCTAAACCATATTGTTATCACATCGACCAATTTGAATCTTTAAGACCAGTTTTTATGCAGGTTATGAAATATGCAAGAGCTATGGGTTTAGATATGATCCAAGGTGATCATGAAGATGCCCCAGGTCAGTTAGAATTAAACTGGATGTATGATGATGTTTTGAGAAATGCAGATAGATTATCTACATATAGACAGATTTGTGCACAAGTAGCCAGAGAATTTAATCTAATCGCTTGCTTTATGACCAAACCATTTATGGGTGTATCTGCAAGTGGCTGTCACACTAATATGTCTTTATGGACAGGTGGAAAAGATAAGGTTAATAAATTATCTCACAAATCTCTTCCAGCAATGGATGAAGTATTTACGTATGTTGAAGGCGGAAAAAATACATTTATGCCTGATACTAAAGATGTCCAACTACCAGGAAAAATAGGTTTAAAAGCAATCGGTGGTGTTATGAAACACCTAGGGGCATTAACTGCAATTGGCTCGTCTACAGTAAACTCATACAGAAGATTATGGGACACAGGTTTTTGGGCACCAGTTTATGCTGATTGGGGATATCAAAATAGAACTTGTGGATTAAGAGTTTCAGCACCCGGAAGATTTGAATATCGTTCAGTTGACTCTATGCACAATCCATATTTAATGGGTTCAGGATTATTAAAATGTTTTGACGATGGAATTTCAAATAATATTGATCCAGGAAAACCAGAGTCTAGAAGTATGTACGAAGCTCAGGCAGCTGGTAAACAAGTTAAAAAATTACCTTTAAGTCTTGGTCAAGCTCTTGATCGTTTAGCGGAAGATGAGGTTATTAAATCAGCTATGCCAGATGAAATGTATAAAGTTTTTCATTGGTATAAAAATGATGAATGGGAAAGATTTTTAGGTGCAACAACTCAATGGGATCTAGATACATATCTAGATTGTCTTCCATAGGTCTTAAAATAAAAGAAGGGTATAAAATATGTGTGGTATCGCAGGTTTAATTCATAGAGGAAAATCCTCAAATGTTGGAAGTGAGCTTCAAGGTATGCTTCAAGCATTAAAACATAGAGGTGAAGATTCAACAGGTTATGCTTTATACGGAGATACGGATGGTAAAAATTTTATCATGCGTTTTAAAGTTGGAGAAAATGTTGGAGAAGGAAGTTCTTCTGTTATGGAAGATGTTTCGGTTTACGATGAAAGAAAAAAAGTTGTTGATCAAACTCTGGCTGAGATGGGTGCAAAAATTGTTAAAGAAGAGAGAACTCTTCCTTACTCACTAAGATATGAAATTGACTATGAAACTAAAGATTTATTAGATTTTTCTCAAAGAATTGAAAGTATTCCTGGAGTAGAAATACTATCTATGGGAAAATCTTTAGAAGTAATTAAAGACTTAGGAAATGCAAGAATGGTTTGTGATAGATACAGTTTAGATAAACTTGTTGGAACACACGCTATTGGTCATGCAAGAATGGCAACTGAGTCTGGTGTAGATATAAAATCAGCCCACCCTTTTTGGGGATATCCTTTTAGTGATGTATCAGTTGTTCATAACGGACAGCTTACGAATTACTGGAATAATAGAAGAGTTTTAGAAAACAAGGGTATGAGATTTATGTCAGAATGTGACTCGGAATTGATCGCAGTTTATATTGCCCAAAAAATGAGAGAAGGAGCAAGTCTTGAAGAAGGAATGAAAGACTCCCTAACAGGTCTGGATGGAGTATTTACATATTTTGTAGCAACGAAAGACTCTTTAGGTATGGCAAAAGATACAATGGCAGCAAAACCTTTGGTGCTTTATGAGTCAGATGATTTAGTTGCAATGGGATCAGAAGAGATAGCAATCAGATCTGTGTTACCACAAGAAATTGACACTTATGATCCATTTGATGGAGAGGTAAAAGTATGGCAAATATAAAAACTAGTGAGAAAAAGTCTAAAGCCCAATCAATGGGTATGCATACAGAGGTATTAACAGGAAGAACACAACAAAAGTTTTTTAACCCTGATGAGGCTGAAAACTTTTATTATTTTGGAACTTACGACGTTGATTTTAATAAAAGAACAGATTTAGATGTAATGAATATGTCAGCTCCTGAAGCTAATAAAGAAATAGATAACTTGATGAGCCAAGGATATGGAACAATAGTAATTAAAAATCCTCAAGGAAAACACAGTTTAGGTGTTGGTATTTTGAATAAATTAAACCTAATTTTTGAGGGAAGTTTAGGATATTTTGGAATGGGGTCTTGCGATGGTCCGATTGTTAGAATTAATGGAAGAGTTGGCTGGTCTTGTGCAGAAAACCTGATGGCTGGAAAAGTAGTTATCGAAAAAAATGCAGGTTCTTGTTTTGGAGCTGCAATCAGAGGTGGGGATTTAATCTGCAAAGGGAGTGTCGGTGCAAGAACTGGTATCGATATGAAAGGTGGAACAATTATTATTGGTGGAGATGCTGGTGCATTTACTGGTTTTATGATGCAAAGAGGTAGAATAATTATTCTTGGAGATGTTGGAATAAATTTAGGTGACTCAATGTATGATGGGACAATATTCGTAGGTGGAGAAATTGGATCGTATGGTAGTGATGCTGTAGATGCAGAATTAACATCTAGTGATCAAGATTGGTTAAGACGAAAACTAAAGGTTGCTGAAATAGGTGAAGATTTTGACTTAAGTAAAATGAAAAAAATTGTAGCTGGTAAAAAACTTTGGAATTATGATAATTTAGAACCTACGGAGAAGAAGGGAGCAATTTAATGCCTAAGAAAAAAAGTAAAAAAAATGGAAAAGTAAAATCAAATGGAAAAGGAGTTGGTGGAAAAGCTGACGTTCATGCACACGAAGATGGAAAAAGAAATAAAAGTTTATTAGGGCATAATGCAATCTTCACTCCTGAAGTAATTGACGACATACATATTAAAGCTCAATTAGGAAGATACAGAATGCGTGGAATGGCATTGATGAAGAAAATTCCAACATTTGATGATTTAGTTTTTTTACCAGGAACATTAACAAGATTTGTAATTGAAGGTTATAGAGAAAAATGTGAGACCAAAACAGTAATTGGTCCAAGATGTGAAAACCCAATTGAATTAGATATACCAGTTTATATTACTGGGATGAGTTTTGGCGCACTTTCTTATGAAGCTAAAACTGCTTTAGCAAGAGGAGCAACTATGGCTGGTAGCGCTACTTGTTCGGGTGAAGGTGGAATGATACCTGATGAAAGAAGATACTCTGAAAAATGGTACTATCAATGTATTCAATCAAGATATGGTTTTAATCCTCATCATGCTCAGTTAGCTGATGGAATAGAAGTTTTTATTGGACAAGGTCAAAAAGTTGGAATGGGTGGTCACCTTATGGGACAAAAAGTAACTGACCAAGTTGCCGAAATGAGATCATTACCTTCAGGTATTGACCAAAGATCTCCTGCAAGACACCCTGACTGGTTAGGTCCAGATGATTTAGCTTTGAAAGTTCAAGAGTTAAGACAGTTAACAAAAAATAAAGTTCCAATTCAATTAAAATTAGGTGCTTCGAAAGTTTATGACGATGTCCGAATGGCTGCAAAATGTGATCCTGACTCTATTTATTTAGATGGAATGGAAGGATCTACAGGTGCTGGTCCACACATTGCTGCTGCAAATACTGGAATACCTGGAATTGCAGCTATTAGAGAAGCTAGAAGAGCAATTGATGATGTTGGTAAAACTGGAAAAGTAACTCTAATTTATGCTGGAGGAGTAAGAGATGGTGCTGATATGGCAAAAGCTTTAGCATTAGGAGCTGATGCAATTGCGATTGGTACAGGATCAATGATCGCACTTAACTGTAACAAAGACATTCCTGAAGCTGATTTTGAAAAAGAAATGGGAGTAAAAGCTGGAGAGTGTTATCACTGTCATACTGGTCGTTGCCCAGTTGGAGTTGCTACGCAAGATCCAAAACTAAGAGCAAGATTAAATCCTGATGATGCTGCTTTGAGAGTTTATAACTATTTACACGCAATGACTTTAGAAGCTCAATTGCTAGCAAGAGCTTGTGGAAAAACAAATATACATTCGTTAGAGCCAGAGGATTTAGCTGCATTAACATCAGAAGCATCTGCATTAGCTAAAGTTCCTTTAGCCGGTACTAATTACACTGTTGGAGTTGATAACTATCACAAAATATAAGGTAACTATGCCAAAGAAAAAAACAAAAAAAATAAAATCTAAAAGCAGACCAAAAAAAGATAAGCTTGGTACTTTTAAGGAAACTGCAAGAGAAAAATTAATTGGTCAACATATAGGTTATAGATATGATGTTAATTTACTTCCAGATTACAAAAAGATTACACCTTTCTTAAAAAAATATATTGAGGCCATGGGTTGGGATGATTTGAACTGGCTAGAAGATGTTCATATGGGTTATGAAGAAGATAGACCAGCGGTATTTTGTAGAAATGCTAACGGTTGGGTTACTATTCCAAAATCAATTAAATTACCTAACAATCAACAAGATAGAGATATGATAGCAAGAGAGCTTTTAGTCAAATTTCAAATGTCCCCTAAACATCCACTTGTTGATTTGAAAAAAGCCTATTTAAAATTTTAATATCACAATCAAGAGTTGATTTTATTTTTAAATCTATTGTCCACAGTAGGTTTTTTAGAGTTGTTTTATTTGTAACACCCTTAGAAATTTCATAAGCTTTCTTAAACAAATATGGGGGTAAAAAATGACTGATCAGTTAGGTGCTCTTACTACTATATTTACAGAGTTTTACTACTGGGTAACAGTGGTACTGATGTTTTTAATTCACGTCGGTTTCTGTATGTATGAAGTTGGAGCGTCAAGATACAAACACCACCAACATACCTTAATGAAAAACACAATGCTTATACCTTTGGTAACAGTGACTTGGTTTTTATTTGGTTGGTGGATTTATTGGGCTTTTCCTACAGGACCAGGAATAGCACCATCAATAATGACAGAAAGTACCGGACTTGTTTTAGGTGGAGGATTTGGAGGAAATGATCTCGCTAATCCAACTAATGCTCTTATGGCCATTAATCTTAACGACCATATAATGGGTGTTTTCTGGGCAGCGTTCTTATTATTTTCATGGACAGCAGCTTCTATTGTTTCGGGTGCTATTATTGAAAGGATAACAACTTTCGCATTCGGAGTTTTAGCAATTGCGATCGGATCTGTTTTCTGGTCGATAGATGCTTCATGGGGATGGCACTTTGATGGATGGATGCTTAAAATTTTAGGATATCACGATGCGTATGCATCAGGTGTTATTCACGCAATAGCAGGTGGATTTGCACTAGGTGTTCTAATGGTTTTGGGACCAAGAATTGGTAAATTTTCATCAAGTGGTGAACCAAGAAATATAGGACCAAGAAATCCTTGGCTAGTTACTATTGGATTATTTCTAATTTATACTGGTTTCTGGGGATTTTATGCAGCTTGTAATGTTCCGATATATGACCTTGGACCTGAGTATGGAATGGAAGGAGTAACATTTTGGACAGCAACTAACATCTATTTAACACCTACTACATTAAGTGGAATAACTATGAACTTCTTAATGTCGTTATCAGGTGGATTGTTAGCTGGGTATGTTATAGCAAAAGGTGATCCTTTCTGGACTTACTCAAGTGGACTAGCAGGTATAATATGTGCATCAGCTGGAAATGACTTATATCATCCAATTCAAGCTTTAATTATTGGTATGATTGGTGTTGTGATTTCATACAAACTTCATTATTGGGTTGAACGAAAGTTCAAAATTGATGATGCGGTTGGAGCAGTAGCTGTACATGGTTATGCTGGTTTTATTGGACTTGTAATCTGTGGGTTTGTTTTGAATGGTTATCCTTCATCTGGATATAGCGTTGGAGCTATGTTTGATGGAACAACCTACGCTACAATTAATCCATTGGGTCAATTTATAGGAGCAATAATAATGTTCTTAGTTCTAGGACTAATACCAGGATATATAATTGCTAGAGTTCTTAACGGAATGGGTAAATTAAGAATCCCAAGAGAAGTTGAGATAGCAGGACTAGACTATGAAATGATGGAGGCTGCTAAAGATGATGAAAAAGCAGTTTCATCAGCAACCAGGTAAAGGAGAAAAATATGGCTACAGTATCAAACTGGATAGATCATCTAAATAAACCTGCAGAAGAGGTTGCTGGATCGGTTTATCCTGGAGCAGGATCTAGTGAATTTATACTAGTCCTGTTGTTAATTGCTGTATGGATTGGATGGAGTGTCATCACAGATAAATCTGAGAGGGAAGAACTTGATAGATTATCTAGAAAAAGACACGGTGCAAACGATCATAAAAGCAATATTACCGATTGGTAATTAGAAGAAAATTTGGGCGCTACTTGAATGTAGCGCCCTTTTTTTATAATCTTGTTATAATGAGTGAAGATAAAAACGAAGAGTTAAGACCAACCAAAATGAGAGGGGTTGCTTTTCCAAAAGCAAAGTATGGTGTAATTCTTGCAATTATCTTAATAGTAGTAGTAAATTTTATTTTGTATAAAGAAACTATCTTTTCATTTTTTAAATAATTGTGATAGCCTAGGCAATGGCTAAAAACTTGTTCAAAATAGCAAAACAAAAAAAAATAAAATATTTCTTAATAAGCTTTGTTGATCTTTTTGGTGTTCTTAGATCAAAACTAGTTCCAGCGCATGCTATTAAAGAAATGCAAACTGCTGGAGCAGGGTTTGCTGGTTTTGCAGCTTGGCTAGATATGTCTCCTGCAGATAGTGATATGTTTGGTATTCCTGATCCAGATAGTTTAATTCAATTGCCTTGGAATAAAGAGGTGGGATGGCTTGCATCGGACTTATGGATGAATGGTAAGCCTGTAGAAGCCTCTCCAAGAGTAATGTTAAAAAATCAAATTAAGAAGTTAAAAAAACAAAATTTAACAATGAAATCAGGTGTAGAGTGTGAATACTTTTTAATCTCACCAGATGGAAATTCAATTGCCGATCCAAGAGATACTCAATCTAAACCTTGTTATGATCAATCAGCGCTAATGCGAAGATACGACTTAATAAAAGAAATTTGTGATTGCATGATTGAGATGGGATGGGGTCCATATCAAAATGATCATGAAGACGCCAATGGGCAATTTGAGATGAATTGGGACTATGATGATTGTTTAAAAACGGCTGATAGACATACTTTTTTTAAGTATATGGTTAAAACATTAGCAGAAAAACATGGCTTAAGAGCAACATTTATGCCTAAACCATTTGAAAACCTAACAGGTAATGGTTGTCATGCCCACATATCAGTTTGGGATAAAAAGAAAAATAAATTTTTAGATAAATCAGACAAACTTGGACTTAGTAAAATGGCTTACAATTTCTTAGGAGGTGTAATTAAAAATGCTTCATCTTTGTCTGCTTTCTTTAATCCAACAATTAACAGCTATAGAAGAATTAATGCACCACCAACAAAATCTGGAGCGTCGTGGTCGCCAAGTAGCATATCTTATACAGGCAATAACAGGACACATATGATAAGAATTCCAGATCCTGGTAGATTTGAACTGAGATTGATGGATGGATCTGCAAATCCATATTTATTACAAGCAAGTGTATTAGCTGCTGGTCTTTATGGATTAAAAAATAAAATTGATCCAGGAGAGCCTCTGACTTGCAATATGTACACAGATTATGAGAAATATCCTAACTTACCCAAATTACCAAACGAGCTCCAAGATTCTCTAGAACTTTTGAAAAATAACAATGAGATGAGTGAAGCTTTTGGAGAAGAAACAATTAATAGTTATATTAAACTTAGAAACTCAGAAATTAAAGAATTTGATAATAAAGAAAAATTTGATAAGTCAAAACCTGTAACAAAATGGGAAAGACAGAATACCTTAGACTGTTAAAGTGAAGAGTTTAAAAAGTATTAAGAACTGGACACTTACAAAATCTTTAAAAAATAATAATTTTAGTTTTAAAAGGGAATATGTTTTAAAATTTGTTCCATCTTTGTTTTTAACAAAAGCTTTTACATCAATTTCCAATTGGAAAAGTTATAGGGCTACACCACTAGTAAAACTTGATAAATTACAAAAAAATTTAAAACTTAATAATATTTTTTATAAAGATGAATCAAAAAGATTTCATTTAAAATCTTTTAAAGCTTTAGGAGGTGCGTATGCTGTTGAAAGAATATCTAAAGGAAAAAAAAATATAATTATTTCATCAGCAACAGCTGGAAACCATGGAAGATCTGTTGCATGGGGTGCCAAAAGATTAGGTTTAAAATGTAAAATCTTTGTTAGTCAATATGTAAGTGACTCGAGAGTTAAGGAAATTAAAAAATTTGGAGCTGAAGTAATACGAGTTAAGGGGGATTACGAAAATTCACTTAATGAATGCAAAAAATTATCAAAAAAAAATAATTGGAAAATTGTTCAAGATGTTGCAACAAGAGACTACAAATTAGTCCCTCAACTTACAATGGCAGGATATTCCATAATGATAAGAGAAATATCTAAGCAAACTAATCAATATATAACTCATATTTTCTTACAAGCTGGTGTGGGGGGCATGGCTGCTGGTGTTGTAGCTGGCGTTGCAAAATATTTTAAAAGAATTCCAAAAATTATAATTGTTGAGCCTGATAGAGCTGATTGTGTGCTTCAGAGTATTAAAAATAATAAACTTAAAAAAATTAAGATTAAAAAAGAAAGTATCATGGGAGGTATGTCATGTAATGAAATGTCGTATATTCCTTGGCAAATATTAAAAAAAGCTAGCAATTGTTGTGTATCTGTAAGTGATCGAAATGTTGCCAAAACTGTAGCTATGTTAAAAGACAAAAAGCTCAGTAAAAATTCAATAATTGGTGGAGAGTGCTCTACACCTGGAATTATAAGCCTAATAGGCATTTGTAATAATTCCAGTGCTAAAAAACTGATTGAACTTAACGAAAAATCTAATGTTTTAGTAATTGGATGCGAAGGTAATGCAGATGTAAAACTTTACAAACAACTGCTATCTAAAGGTAGAAGATAAATACACATGACAAAAAATGCAATATTTTGGATTAGGGAGGATTTTAGAATTGAACATAATCCAGCACTATCTTATGCAAGTCAAAACCATGATAACGTTATTGCAATATTTATTTATAACAAAACTGATTTTGATAAAAAACGCGAAGCACAAAAATGGTGGTTATATAAATCTTTAGAGGAATTTAAATCAGAATTATCTAAATATAAAATCAATCTTCAAATATTAGAGGGAGATGAGCTACATATATTATCAAAAATAAAAAAAAAAGATAATATTTCAGTATATTGGAATAAAATTTACGAACCAGATGTAATTGCTAAGGGTAAACAAATAAGAGATGCTTTTTTGAAAAATGAAGTTGAGTTTAAATATTTTAAGGGAAATATTCTAAATGAATATCAAGAAGTAACTAAAAACGACGGAACCCCCTTTAAAGTATTTAGTCCATTTTGGAGAAATGCTGAAGAGAAATATCTTGGTCTTCCCCCAAGCAAAAATTATATTGTTAAAAAAAAAATAAAATCAATTTCTTTTTTTAAAAATAGTATTGAGCCTAAAAATATTTTACCTAAAAAAAATTGGTATAAAAAATTTGAGAAATATTGGAAGGTTTCTGAAAACGAGTCGAAAAAAGTTCTTAATAATTTAATTGAAAAAAAAATTAAAGATTATGGAACAGCTAGAGATTATCCATCAATCGAAGGTACATCAAAATTATCTCCATTCATAAAACATGGCCAAATTCACGTAAGTACTATTTGGCAAAAATGTAATGAAATTAAATCTAAAGGAATTGGCTACAGAAAATATATCAACGAATTAGGTTGGCGTGAATTTTCACATAGCTTAATAAATTATTTTCCAGAATTTTTAAAAGGAAATTACAGAAAAGAATTTGATCGATTTCCTTGGGTAAAAAACGAAAAGTTTCTAAAAGCATGGAAATCTGGAATGACAGGTTATCCAATTGTGGATGCTGGAATGAGAGAATTATATGAAACTGGATGGATGCATAATCGAATTAGAATGGTAGTTGGTTCTTTTCTTGTAAAACATTTAAGAATAAATTGGACAGAGGGTGAAAAATATTTCAGAAATTGTTTATTAGACTTTAATAAAGCAAATAACGTAGCTCAATGGCAATGGGTTGCTGGTTGTGGAGCTGATGCTGCACCTTACTTCAGAATATTTAATCCGATTTTGCAGGGAGAAAAATTTGATAAAGAAGGACTATATGTGAGGAAATGGGTTCCTGAATTGAGCAAAGTACCTAATAAATACATTCATAAACCTTGGGAAATGGAACTCAAGTACCAAGAGGCGATAAAAACTATAATAGGCAAAGATTATCCTAAACCTATTGTGATCCATGAAAAAGCAAGAGTGGCAGCTCTAGAGGCATTTCAGTCACTAAAGAAATAAATGCTTTATTCCCCAATAAAATGCAGAATAATCGTTCTATCTTGTGGCTCTAAACGATGTTCAAATAAATATAATCCTTGCCAAGTTCCAAGTAATAATTCGCTATCTTTAATACTAAGAGAGATTTGATTGTTAGTTAATACAGACTTTATATGGGCAGGCATATCATCTTTTCCCTCTGTAGTGTGTAAATACAATTTATTGTCCATAGGAACTAATTTATCAAAATAATTTATTAAATCTGTTTGAACATCTTGATCAGCATTCTCTTGTACAATTAAAGATGCACTAGTGTGTTGAATACTTATATTAATTATGCCATTTTTAAGATTATTTTTGTTGATCCATTGAATAGTTTGATCAGTGAATTCATATAACCTCTGACCAACAGTATTTATTTTAAGATTGAAAAATTCTTGCTTCATTAGTTTATTTCCACAGAGGTTAATTCATATAATCGACTGACAGTCCGTTTAAACGGATTTTCTAATAATCTCGACGAGGTAAACTGATCTATATTTTTTTCAGCAGTTACTGCTAAAGGAATATCTTTATCATACAGGACATCAATTAAAGTTATAAATCTCTGTTGTTGATTAGAATTAACATCATAAAATTGTGGAATATTATCAAGAGTAATAAATTTACAGTTTTTAATTATTTCTAAATAATCTTCTGCTCCAAGATTTTGATTACATAGATCATCGAAATCAAATCTAGCCACTCCCTCATAAAAATTTTTTATTTTAAATTCTCTTCCTTTAACATTAATTATTTTCGATAAATGCTTTTTATCTTTTGTAATAGTTCTAAAAAATTTATTTATTTTAAAATTTGTTTCTTGGTTAAGAGGATAAAAATATCTTTGTTTTTGGTTTTCATTTGATTTTCTATAATCGTCTTCTATTTTGAGTTCAAGCTCAGTACATTGTTCCTCCATAATTTTTATAAAAGGTTTAAACTGATCTCTTTGAAGGCCATCTTTATAAAGTTCAGAAATTTTTGTATTAGAAGTTAAAATAATTTTAATATTTTCTTTGAATATTTGTTCAAATAACTTTCCTAAAATCATTGCATCAACTATATTGGTTACTTGAAACTCATCAAAATAAATTAATTTTGTTTTAGATTTTAAGTCTTTTACAAATTGATTGATTACATTTTCCTCATTTTTTTCTTTTCTTTCATGCGCAAAATCATGAAAGCTAAGCATAAACTCATTGAAATGCTGTCTTAATTTTTTATCCTCTACTAAATTAAAAAAAAAATTTAGGATCATAGTTTTTCCAACACCAACACCACCATATAAATAAAAGGCTGGTTTTAAATCAATTTTAGAAAATAATTTATTAAAAATTGATTGATTAAAATTTAATTTGTAAAAACTTTTGAGCTGATCAATAATTGCTAATTGATAAACATTTATTTCTAAATTATTTTTTTTACAAAAATTTTTGAAAAGATTTTCTAAATTCATTTTTTTGTTTTAAAATCAATACCATATTCTGATCTTGGTCCTTTACGTAATCCAAACGGACCTGATATAAATATAGTTAATGGTCTTGTTCCTGGCTTAAGATCTACTCTATGTAGATTATTTGCTGATCTGAAGCCAATATAACCAGGTGGTCTCCAGAATTTGCCTGTACTCAAGGTCTCCCAATAACCATCTCTTAATACTATTGTTATATAAGGAAAAGTATGATTGTGCACTCCATCACCGTGATCATCAGCAAGCATCTCATGAATTAATATATTAAATGGAAACCACTTGGGTCGGTGCCTCATTAAAACATAATATCGGTTCATCCAGGGCTTTGCTTCACTGAATTTAGGATGGGAAGGCCCTCTATCTAATACAACTTTTTTTCTGCCGATCTTATCTAAAAATTTTAAGATCATACCTAATTAAATTGGATGATAGATCCATTTCTGACTAAAAATAATTTATTATTAAATATAAATGGCCTTGAGACAAGGTTAGAAGAAACTTTTTCTGTTTTGAGAATGTTACTATTTTGTAAATCTACTACAATCATTTTACCGTCTGAATTTGTTAAATATAAATTTTTATTACCTATTGCAAATCCTACTGGGTAAATATTTTTTCTTTTTTTCTTTTTATAAATTTTAAAAAGATCGGTTACTCTAATTATATTTCCTTTATTCTTTTCTATTGCATACAAATAGCCTTTATTTGAAACTGTAAATATTAAATTTCCAGTTATCAGTGGCGTAATATTAGAATTAATATCACTTATCCAGTTTGTGGTACCTGTTTTTACATCAATTGAATAAAATTCATTTTTATTATTTGAAATAAAAATAGAATTACCGTCAGAAACAAGTTTTGAAGTTTTGAAATTATAAGTTTCATTTATAATACTGCTACTTTGAGTGGGTAATTGCCAAATAATCAAACCACTATTTATTAAAAATGATATCGTATTTTTTGACAAAAAAGGATCAATTATAAGATATGATGAAAAGCAAAAAGCTATTTGGAAAAAAAACCATTATTCTAAGGCTGAAAAAAAATTATATCCAAAATTAAATTTTATTTTACATGAAGAAAGTATTTTGGTTAGCGACAGTATAGCAAAATATTATTCAATTAATGCAAATAATGGTGAATTGAATTGGTCTAAAAATAATACCTATCCTTTTAACTCAGAGATTAAAAAATATAAAAATAAATTTTTTGTTATCGATTATAATTAATGAATACTTAGAGTTTGATATTGTAAAAGAATCTTCTGTTGGTAAATTCCAGCATTCTGATCCATCCTCTATTTTATAACATCTGAGTGTATTTTTATAATCGATAACAAAAAATTTATTTTTATATTT
>JACWDH010000050.1 GCA_014654235.1 Pelagibacterales bacterium SAG-MED10
GGAGTCATAAAATTTTGCAGGCTAGTAGTCAAATAAGCCCTATATCAGGTAGTATAAAAGAGCAGATAGTCACTTTTATTGGAAAAGAAAAAATTACCATTAATGGTAAAGAATATCAGACTGATCATTTCAAATTAACCTCCAAAGACATGACACTTCCAAACGATAAAAGATTAAATTTTGATATTTGGTTAGATAAAAAAACTTCGTTAATAGTAAAAGTTACGTATCAAAGAATGGGAAGTTGGGAGTATAGATTAAAAAATTATGAATAATTTAACTATTTATTTTCTTATAAAGGTCGTTTGCACTTATCCATCCAGACTCTAGCCTTGGTCCATTAAACCAATCTGCACACACACCTAAATTCAATCTAGAATTCCAATAACTTTTTAATTTTAGTGGTTTTGAATTTGAGGAGTATTTCCAACCATGGTTAAGTGAAAAAAGTATTTTTGTCTGCTTAATTCCTGTTAATTTAAAAAATTTATCAATCAAAATTTTAGCATTAGTTTTTTTAAGTACTTTATTTTGATTTATTTTTTTATTTGCCCAATTAAAAGTACTTTGTAATGTCCAAAGATCACTTTTACTCTTAAATCTTTTTTTACTATTTTCATAACCAGCCCATCCTAGAATTCTATCGTTAAATAAAAAACTACTATAACCTAAGTTGGTTTTTTTTATTTCTATTAAAATTGTTATATTTGCATCCATCTTTATCTTTTCTCTTATAAAAGAATTTTTAATATATTTTTTTGATAATTTTTTTAATTGAGGAAATGGACAGGTCAAAATTAAATTTTCATAATTCCTAATTTCGCCATCATTAAATACTAAATTCCATTTTCTATTTTGAAAATTTATTTTTTTAAGTTCACTTTGAAAATAACATCTTACATTTTTTAAAAGATATTTACTAATGTCGTTGTTTCCTTTTCTGCCAATAACTTTTGTGTGTTTTTTATTTTCTTTTTTTTTATCACTTAAAAATTTATGATTACCTCCCCAAATTTTTAGTATTTTTTTTTCTATTAGCTTTTTAGTAAATCTTTTGAATTCTGTAGTTTTTGGAGAAAAATATTGAGTCCCATGATCAAACCCTCTTAGATTATCTAATCTTTTAAAAGAGGATCTCCCTCCTAAGCCTCTTGCTTTATCATACAAATCAACTGTGTGTCTTTTGTTTAAAAGATTTGCGATAGTTGCTCCAGAAATTCCTGAGCCAATTACACAAAAACTACTCATTTACCAGCAACTGTCATGCCCTCAATCATCATGGTTGGAGAATTTGTTGAATATTCAAAATCTAAATCATTTGCTAAAAATATTCTCTTAAACATATCTTTGAAATTTCCTGCAATTGTTATTTCATTTATGGGATATTTAAATTGACCATTTTCAACTAAAAACCCAGTTGCTCCTACAGAGTAATCTCCAGTTACAAGATTACTTCCATGGCCTATAGTTTCTGTAATGTAAATACACTTTGAGTTCATTTTTAATAATTCATCGTAGCTTTGGTTTCCATTTTCAAAATATAGATTTGTAGTGCCTCCGCTTCTCCCATTTGATTTAATGTTTAATTTTCTTCCATTGTAAGAATCTACTAGATAACTTTTAAGTACACCCTCTTTTACTAAATTAAGAGTTTCAGATTTAACACCTTCTGAATCAAAATTTTTTGAACCTAAACCCTTAATTATGTCTGGTTTGTCTATAATGTTAATAGAATTAGAAAATATTTGCTCATTTAATTGATCCTTGAGAAATGAAGTTCCTCTTGCAA
>JACWDH010000051.1 GCA_014654235.1 Pelagibacterales bacterium SAG-MED10
GGTTTAACAGAGTATGTTAGAGGTTCTATCTTGACAGGATTTCCATGGAATTTAATTGCCTATAGTTTCTCAAGTCATCTAGAAATTTTAAATATTACCTCTATTATAGGTACCTATGGATTCAATTTATTTTGCATTTCACTATTTATAAGTCCAGCAGTATTTATTTTAAGAGATACAAGAGCTGACATATGGGTCTGCATATTTTTTCTTTTAATCACAATTATTTTTTATCTTTATGGATCACAGTCCAAAAAGGTTTTTACCGAAGCTGAAATAAATTCTATTGATTATAAGGTTAGAGTTATTGGTTCCAACATTAAATTAGATAGATTTTACTCTAATATTAATCCAATAACAGCTATTGAGGATTTAATTGAACTCAGTGAACCTGATAAAAATGAAAAAATTATTTTTGTGTGGCCAGAGGGAATACTGCCAGGCATATCTCAAGAAAAAATAGTTGATTACAAATGGTTATTTGAAAATCATTTTAATGAAAATCATTTATTAGTCCTTGGTATAAATAGTAAATCTGTTCAAAGAGACACCATTAAATATTTTAATTCTCTCTCTGTATATGATCACAGTTTAGATTTATTAAGTTCATACGATAAAAATAACCTTGTGCCGTTTGGAGAATTTTTACCACTTGAAAACATACTTAAAAATATTGGCTTAAAAACTTTAACTAATAATTATCAGTCTTATTCAAAAGGAAGCGAGAGAAATATAATTACAATTAACAAAAGCAATATCTCCTTAAAATTTTTACCCCTAATTTGTTATGAAATAATTTATTCTGGAAGAATTTTTAATAATCCAGATTTTGATTTTATAATAAATATTTCAGAGGACGGGTGGTTTGGTCAATCTATTGGACCCAAGCAACATTTTATTCACAGTATATATAGAGCTATCGAGAGCGGTAAATATGTTTTGCGTTCTTCAAATAATGGAATATCAGCTATAATAAATCCAATTGGTGATATTGAACAACAAGTTAGCTTTAACGAAACAGGCTATATAGACTTTAATCAACTTAAAAAAATTCAACCAACAGTATTTTCTAAATATGGAAATAAAATTTTTGGTTTAATAATTTTATTGTATATTTTTTTATTTTTTTCATTTAATAGAATTAACAATGAGTAATTTAAAAAATTTTCTTTTCACTAGCGAGTCAGTTTCAGAAGGACACCCTGATAAAGTTTCAGATAGAATTTCTGATATGGTAGTAGATAGTTATCTTTCAGGAGATCCTTTTTCAAGAGTAGCTTGTGAAACACTTACAACAACAAATAAAGTCGTTTTAGCTGGCGAAGTAAGAGGTCCAGAAATTAAAAAAAATGATTTAATTGAAAAAGTAAGACACTGCATAAAAGATATTGGTTATGACCAAGATGGTTTCACCTGGAAAGAAGCTACAAAAATAGAAAGCCATCTTCATTCCCAATCATCTGATATAGCAATGGGTGTAGATTCTTCAGGCAATAAAGACGAAGGAGCTGGAGATCAAGGAATAATGTTTGGTTATGCATGCAATGAAACAGAAGAGTTAATGCCAGCACCCATTCATTACTCACACAAAATTTTAAGACTAATGGCTGAGGATAGAAAGTCTGGTAAACTCAAAAATATTGAACCAGACTCTAAAAGTCAAGTTACCTTCGAGTATGTTGATGGAAAACCAACAAAAGTTAAATCTGTAGTTATTTCATCACAACATTCTGCAGATGTAAATCAAACACAAGTTAGAGATTTA
>JACWDH010000052.1 GCA_014654235.1 Pelagibacterales bacterium SAG-MED10
TTACCAATAATGACAGGAATAAGTTTTAGTCCATTTGTATCTGGTATTATTGCTTTATCAATAAGTGAGAGTGCATTTCAGGCTGAAATTTTTAGAGCTGGAATAAATTCAATTAAAAAATCTCAATGGGAAGCTGGTAGTTCATTAGGACTAAGTTTTTTTAGGAAATTACGTTTAGTAATTCTTCCTCAGGCAATTAAAAATATCTTACCTGCTATTGGCAATCAATTTGTTTATGTTTTAAAAATGTCCTCTCTTGTATCTATAATTGGTATTGGAGATTTAACTAGAAAAGCAAACGAATTAGTTGTGACGACTTATCGACCACTGGAAATATATACATTTCTAATTCTAGAATATTTGGTCTTGATATTAATTGTTTCTTATCTTGTAAGAAAATTAGAAAAAAAATTGAATAAAGACTAATTTTTTCTTCTATAATCCCAAGGGAATTCAAAATTCATAGACCACATCCCCAGATTATTAACTCTTGCATAATCTTCATCTTTAATAAATTTTTTAGAATATTTTCTATAAGCAAATGCATAACCTTTTTTAACTAGATAGCTAGACAAACTAAGATCATTCACAAAACATTCTGCAAGAGTTCTTTTATATTGGTCTTTACCCTCTTCAATACAATTTACTTTTTGATTATCAATCTTATCAATTAATAATTTTTTAGCCTTTATCCCACAATAAATAATTTTATCATTTTTCTTGCAAGTTTGTTTAAGTTCAGGAGTATCAATTCCAGAAAATCTTATTTTCTTACCATTTAAATGAATAGTATCACCATCAATTATCTTGATTTCATAAGATTTAACATCATTGTAAGTTAAGAAAAAAAATATTAGGCAGATGCTAATAACTAAAAAGAGTTTTATTTTGTTTAAAAACATTATTTAAAAAATATCCAATAAATATTAAAAGTGCAATTCCCATTATCCAATTAGTAGCCATTATAGTATAAAAAATATCTGCGTAGTCCCCTCCTCTAATATTTATTATGTACCATAAGCTCAAAAAAGGAAACGCAGTCAGTCTTAATATACTAAGATAAAGACTATAAAGAGGTTTTTTTACAGCTTGAAATACAGCTGTTGTAATAAAGAATACGGGGTATATTGGTCCAATCAAAGCTGCAACTTTTAAATAAATAGCTCCATGTTTTACAGCTTCTTGATTATCGGTAAACAAGGACACAAAAAACTCAGCTCCAAAAAATAATATTATTCCAGCGACAGCCATAAAAGAGCACCCAAAAAATAATGCCTTTTTGTATAGTTCTCTAATTCTATTAAAAGCTTTTGCACCAAAGTTTTGTCCACCAATTGAAAGAACTGCTGTATTTAATCCAATAACTGGAAGTAAAAAAACTTGCTCTACTCTTAAAGCTGCTCCATATCCTGCTGTAGCAAGATCACCAAATTGTCCTATAAAATATAGAATATTAAAAATTCCAACTCCAATGAATAACATGCTGAACATAACTGGTACGGATTGTCTTGTTAAAGGTTCTAAATATTCAAACTTAGGAATAAAACATACTAATTTTAAGTACTCTCTAATTTTACAATTATTAACTTTATAAGCTAAATAGATTGTTCCAATCAATTGAGAGATTACTGTTGCTATAGCAAGTCCGGCAATACCGAAAGCAGGAACAATTCCATAACCCCAAATAAAAAGAGGGTTTAAAAAAATATTTAAGAAAAAACTGAATATTAATACATTTCTATAACTTT
>JACWDH010000053.1 GCA_014654235.1 Pelagibacterales bacterium SAG-MED10
GCTGTTATCCTGTGTCTTGCAAAATACTACCATCGAATAAAAATTGAAAATGCAAAACCAAAACAAAATAATTTAGAAAAATTACTTCTTGATAATGCTCCAATACGAATAATTCTAAATATTATTATTGTATAAAGAATTAAAAGACCAACAGATCCTATGAAACCGAATTCCTCTGAAAATAAAGTAAAAATAAAATCCGTATGTTTTTCTGGTAAAAAATCAAGATAACTTTGTGTGCCTTTTAAAAATCCTT
Organism: Pelagibacterales bacterium SAG-MED10; assembly: GCA_014654235.1. Classification (GTDB taxonomy): domain Bacteria; phylum Pseudomonadota; class Alphaproteobacteria; order Pelagibacterales; family Pelagibacteraceae; genus Pelagibacter. Next base: position 257 of record JACWDH010000053.1, read on the forward strand.
TACCTTCTAATCCACCCGATCCAATTGCAATTTTAGATTGGATAATTTGGTAACCTGCCCCTAAAGGATCTCTATCTGGATCTAAAAATGTTAATATTCTTAGTTTTTGATAGGGTTTTAAGAATGAAATAATGAAGGGTAGAGAAATAAGAAAAGTTATAAATGAATATACAAAATATTTAATTTTTACTCCTCCTAACCACAAAATTATTAAACCACTCAATGCAATTAATACCGACGTTCCAAGATCAGGTTGGGAAATTACTAATATAATTGGTACAAGTATAATTGATAAAACTAGCGTGATGCTTGTAAAAGTATTTACATTTTCAATTTTTATTCGATGGTAGTATTTTGCAAGACACAGGATAACAGCAATTTTCATTAACTCAGAAGGCTGAAGAACAAATAAATATAAATCCATCCATCTCTGTGAACCTGATGCTTTAAGACCAAAAAACGAAACGTAAAATAATAAAAGAATGATTAAGAAATAAAATATATATCCAAAAGTATGCCAATGTCTAATGTTGAAGAATGCAATTAAAATCATTAGAGGAAAAAAAACTACCAATTTACTAAAATGACTTTTGGTATGGTAAAGCACCTCACCGCCATCCGTGGAGTACATCACTAGTAAACTTATTATTGATAATAAAATAATGCAAATCAACAATGTATAATCTATTTCTTTAATTTTTTGAAAAAATGAAAGTTCTGAATTTAATCTATTTCTTTGATACATTAGATATTTATATTTTCGAAGTTAGATTGCTTGTCTCTAAGTTCGTCCCTATCAATTATTAATTTAAACAATTCTTTTGCCATCGGAGCAGCAGCTTTACTGCCTGAACCACCGTGTTCAACAATTATACTTAATGCATATCTTGGATTTTTATATGGACCATAAGCAACATAAAGTGCATGATCTCTATCCTTATAAGGTATTTGTTCTAATTTTAGATCAAGTTCTCTTTCTCTTTTACTAATTCTTTTAACTTGAGCAGTTCCAGTTTTACCTGCAAATTGATATTTCGTATCTTCAATTCTGGATCTATAAGAAGTACCAAATTGCTCATTTGTAGAGCTAAACATTGCTTCTTGAACTATTTTAATATTTTTTGGATCGTTAAATAATTTTGTGTTAGGTGTTTGCAAAGACTGGAGTTCCATTGCAGTTTTTGCATTTTCTAAAATTAATGGATCATCATTTACTATAATCTTGGGTTTAATTTTATATCCACCATTTGCAATTTGAGCAGTCATTAAACATAATTGAAGAGGTGTGGTTTGAATGTATCCTTGTCCAATTCCTGTAATTAATGTCTCCCCTAATACCCATCCTCTTCCAAGATTATTTCTTTTCCAATTTGTATTTGGAAATAAACCACTTTTTTCATTATCAAAATATTCTCCCAATACTTTTTCTCCTAAGCCAAATTTTTTAGCTGTAACATTTAATCGATCGACACCTAAT
>JACWDH010000054.1 GCA_014654235.1 Pelagibacterales bacterium SAG-MED10
TAATTGGAAAAATTTAGACTTTATAATTGTTGATATGCCACCAGGAACTGGGGATACTCAATTAACGTTTTCACAAGAAATTAAAATGGATGGTGCAATTATAGTTTCTACTCCTCAAGAAGTAGCTTTGCTTGATGTCAAAAGAGGTATCAAGATGTTTGATAAATTAGGAGTTAAAATTTTAGGTTTAGTAGATAACATGAGTTTTTTCACTGGAGATGATGGTAAAAAATATAAAATTTTTGGAGAGGGTGGTGTTAAAAAAACTGCTGAAGATTTTCAAAAAGAATTTTTAGGAGAAATTCCAATAAGTCCTGAGGTTGGTAAATGTGGAGATAACGGAAAACCAATTGTAGAGGAAAATCCAGATCATGAAATTTCAAAAATATATGCAGATTTTGCTAATAAAATTAAATCTCTGTACTTTAAAAATTAGATATTAAAATTGAAATACTTTAAAAGAATTTTATTAAGCTTTTGTTTAATTAAAAAAAGAAGATAAGAGTTTTTTTCAATTTTACAAACTCCTCTTATATTTGTTGTCATTAAATTATATATTAATGTTATTCTATTAGATACACCATCGGACTCATAACTATGAAAACTATTTTGAGTTCTTGAAAAAAAAAGGGCTCTATTTTTTTTCCATTCTATATTTTTTTTTTCTTTTTTGTCCATGCTAAAAATATTTGTCCCAAAATTTTTATCAGGACTTAAATAAACAACCCCACTCAAGAGTTTATTATGGGTATCATTATGAATAGGAAAAGAGTGATCTTTACCAGCAATTACAATATGAAAATCAGAATATTCATATAGTTTTTCTTTCTCTGGGGAATACTTGCGAAGCAGATCAATAGCTTTGGAATGGTAATTGTTATGTAATTTTTTAATAGTTTCTTTTTTGATGCATGAAGATTCTATAGTTCCATTTTTAAATATCCTATTATGGTATACTTTTTTTTCTTTACTATTTACATCATTTAATTCTAATGAACACAATTCATTAAAATCATGTTCATTCATAAAATTATCAATTACCTCATATTTAAAAAACATATATTGAAGCCTAGCCTATCTTATAAATACATAATTGAAACTATTTAAATGATTTTTTGATTTTAATAATTTTTTATTCTGTTTTTTATGTAAAATTTTAAAATCAAATGATTCCATGATTTTAAGTGTTCTTTCATATTGATCTTTAAAATTTTCATTAATTTCTATAGAAAGACTAAGCAAGTTTTCGTTATTTAAATATTTATCAGCACCCTCTAAAATAAGGTGCTCTATACCATCTACATCAATTTTAATATAATTTGGAACATCTAATATTTTTTTTTCTAAAATAGAATTTATAGATCTTCCGACTAGACAATACCTATTTGAAGACAAAATTTTTTTTCCTTCAAAATCAAATTCTTCTCCAAAAGTATTTAATGCAGCACCTTCACTGAATTGACTTTCATTCATGTTTAAAAATTTATTATCTTTATTTGATAGTGGACTTGAAAA
>JACWDH010000055.1 GCA_014654235.1 Pelagibacterales bacterium SAG-MED10
TTATTGGATTTTTTTTAAAAACCTTAGGCTCTACCTTACTTTTCATTGCGGCACTTAGTTCTGGTTTTTTCTCATTCATAAAATGATCTTAACTTGTTTTTAATTATTTAGACACTATATAGATAGTGTATGTCTGATGATTTTCAACAAAGAGGTGGAAGCCCTTGGGGAACGCCCCCAGGAGGAGGAAATGGTAATGGGTCTGGTAGAGGTCCAACACCCCCAGATGTTGATAAAATAATTAGAGAGTTTCAAGAAAAGATAAAAAAATTTTTACCAGGTGGAAGTTCCTCAGGTGGCAAGCAATTTGTTTTAGCACTAATTATTTTAGGCTTTATTTGGTTAGCTAGTGGCCTCTATAGAGTTTTACCTGATGAACAAGGTGTAGTTTTGAGATTTGGAAAATTTATAAAAACTACTCAACCTGGATTAAATTACCATATCCCATTTCCAGTAGAGTCAGTTTTAACTCCCAAGGTTACAAAAGTTAATAGAATAGACATAGGTTTTAGATCGGAGAGAGATAGTGGCTTCTCTTCATCAGGAGGAGTAGCTGATGTTCCACAAGAGAGTTTAATGTTAACTGGAGATGAAAATATTGTGAATATTGACTTTTCAGTATTTTGGGTAATTAAAGATGCAGGAAATTTTTTATTTAAAATTCAAGATCCCGAAGGAACAGTAAAAGCAGCAGCTGAAACAGCTATGAGAGAAGTTATTGCAAGATCAGATATTCAGCCAATTTTAACAGAAGGAAGATCGTTAATAGAAACTGACACTCAAGAGATAATTCAAAAAATTTTAGATGAATACACTAGTGGTATTCAAATTACCCAAGTTCAAACGCAAAAAGCAGACCCACCTGATCAAGTTATTGATGCATTTAGAGATGTTCAAGCAGCAAGAGCAGATATGGAAAGATCAAAAAATGAAGCCGAAGCCTACGCTAATGATGTAATTCCAAGAGCTAGAGGTGAGGCTCAAAAAATACTTCAAGCTGCAGAGGCATATAAAAAAGAAGTTGTTGCTAAAGCAGAAGGTGAAGCAAGTAGATTTTTAGCAATCTATAATGAATATAAAAATGCAAAATCAGTAACACAAGAAAGAATGTATTTAGAGACAATGGAAAAAGTTTTAGCAGATATAGATAAAGTTATTATTGAGAAAAATGCAGGATCAGGCGTTGTTCCTTATCTTCCATTACCTGAATTAAGTAAAAAGAAAGCGTCAAATTAATTATGAACATGGGAAAAGTTTTAGCCGGAATAATTGTAGCGATAGCAGCAGTAGCATTCTTTTCAATTTTTATAGTTAAAGAAGTTAATCAAGCTATTGTTCTCCAATTTGGTGATCCAAAAAGAATAATTTCAAAACCTGGATTGAATTTTAAGATTCCATTTATTCAGAATGTTGTTTTTTTAGATAAAAGAATTTTAAACTTAGACACTCCACCAGAAGAAGTTATTGCATCAGATCAAAAAAGATTAATTGTTGATGCTTTTGCAAGATT
>JACWDH010000056.1 GCA_014654235.1 Pelagibacterales bacterium SAG-MED10
TTACAAGCTTGCGTACCCGAGTAATCAAACTCACATGCTTGACCAATAATAATGGGTCCAGCTCCCACAACTAATATTTTTTTAATATCTTTTCTTTTTGGCATTTTTTTTCATGTTGTTAATAAATTCTTGAAAGAGGTAGACGCTATCTTGTGGTCCAGGGTTAGACTCTGGATGATATTGTACTGAAAATATTGGTTTGTTTTTAAGTCTTATTCCCTCAATGGTGTTATCAAATAGAGACTTATGAGTAACTTCAATTTTTTTAGGTAAAGTTTCTTCAACCACTACAAAACCATGATTTTGACTGGTGATTTCAACTTTATCGTGGACTAAATTTTTAACAGGATGATTAGCCCCTCTATGGCCCAATTTCATTTTTTTTGTTTTTCCTCCTAAAGCTAAAGCTAAAATTTGATGACCTAAACAAATTCCAAATATAGGTAAATTTTTTTTGATTAATTTGTTGAGTATCTCTATTGCATATTTTCCTGTAGCTGCTGGATCACCAGGACCATTGGATAAAAAAATTCCATTTGGCTTAAGATTTAAAATTTTTTCTGCAGAGGTTTTACAAGAAACAACTGTTACTTTACATTTGAAGTCTGAAAAATATCTTAAAATATTTTTTTTTATTCCATAATCAATTGCAACGACATGGAAAAGGTTTTTTGTATTCTTTTTATATCCTATTTCTTTTTTCCAAGTTTGAAATCCTTTCCAAATATAGTTTTTTGAGGTTGTAACAGTTTCTGCAAGATCAAGGTTTTTTAAACCACTCCATTTAATGGTTGAATTTGTTAATTTACTAACATTAAATTTTCCATTTTTTGAGTAAGCAATTGTTCCCTTAGGTGCGCCTTTATCTCTAATAAAGTTTGTTAAACTTCGAGTATCCAGACCTGTAATTCCTACAATTTTATTTTTTTTGAGCCAGGCATCTAAATGCAAAAATGCTCTATAATTTGAAGGAGAGGTTATTTCTGAATTAAAGATTACTCCTCTTGTCCAGATTTTATCAGACTCGACATCTTCTTTATTAGTTCCAACATTTCCGATATGTGGAAACGTAAAATTTATAATCTGACCTGCATAAGATGGATCTGAAATTATTTCTTGGTAACCAGTTAAAGAGGTATTAAAGCAAACTTCTCCAGTTGCATCTCCCTGATAGCCAATCCCAATTCCTTTAAAAACTCTCTTGTTTTCAAGAACTAAAACGCCTGTATTAATCTGTGAATTTTTTGAGTTTGTTTTTTTTGCTTTTTTGATCAATTACAACTCATGAGTTAAAGGTTAATACAATAATTGCTTTATTATCGCAACAGAGATGTATTATAAAATTGTAAAAAAACAATTTTTCTTTTGAAGAATTATTTCTTTGCAGTAAATTAAAAAAATTATGCCCTTAAAAGATACTATTGAAAACGAATATAAAACTGCTCTTAAATCAAAAGATAAAAATAAAATATCA
>JACWDH010000057.1 GCA_014654235.1 Pelagibacterales bacterium SAG-MED10
TTAAAAACAAAGTTCCTTATTGCACGAATATGTCAACAGCGCTGGCATGTTTAGAAGCAATTAAATCACTTAAAACAAAAAAATTAGAAGTTACTTCTTTGCAGGATATTTAAAAAGTTTTTTTGTAACTATAAGATAATAAGCTCGAATTTAAATTATCATCATCATTTTGTGTATAGTAAACTCCAAAATTAGACTCCGTATTATTTTGTATATTCTTTAAATTATATCCTAATCCAACAGTTAAAAATGTATCGTCGGTATTATCATCAACAATATTGAAGTTAGAACCAGTATCTTTAATTTTTGCAATAGAAGTTGTGCCATCTAACTTTTCTTCGTAACTTCCATAAATTGAAAAACCAAAACTTTCCGTTTTTGTTTCTGATTTTTTAAAATTTTTATCCAATGCAAAACCAATTTCAGGTTTAACAATTAATAAATCATCATTCTTGAGTGATAGAGCTAAATCTCCTCCTATTTCATCTAGGTCATCCTGGATTGTGAAGCTAACATTTGCTGAAAATGATGGTGTAAAAATAAAATCATTTTTTAATAAATATAACTTTTTAATATCCGCAGTAATATCAAAACCAAAATCGTGTCCTCTACTCTTTAGAGACTGAACTGAGCCTTCAGTTATTTCTCTTTTCATGTCTGTTCTGGTGAAAAAAGTACCAACGTTTAATCCTAAAATAAAATTATCATACTCCTGATTTTTATAAATCATCGCATGAAAGGTATTGCTATCGCTTTTTCCAAAACCATCATCAAAATTATTATCTCTTGTGGTAAAACCTAAAGACCAACCCTGTTGAATTTCATCTGTTAAACTATTTTGATTTCCTATTAATATACCCACAGATGTTGCTTCATAACCGACATCATCGTTAATTTTATCTTGATTAAAATTGTCAGCGAATGTTCTAATAACCAAGGTGTTATCTTTACTCTTTAGAGAGAATAAATCCTTACTTTTAAAAATTTTTGCCATAGATTTAAAATCAAAATTATTGAACGAATAGACCTGAGTTTGATTTTGATCTTCAGAGAAATTTAATTCATTTAATGATAGGGAGGCATAATTATTTTTGGTTAGCGAATTAACACTTGGAGAAGTTAGGGCACTAGAGACTGCTCTTTTAAAACTAGAATGTTTTTGAAAACCTTGACCTGACATTTTCTTAATATTTATGCCCTCAATTTGTAAAGCTACTTTTTTAAGTGCTGTATCTGATAAACTATCTAGTGCTGATGTTAAATCTGAATTTGTACCATTAGTATTAATTTGTTCCAAAACAGTTAAAATATTTTTATAAGAATTTTTTGTTACTCTTGCTGTATAACCAGTTCTATTATTGGTTACTTCTAGGTCCCAATTACTTCCATTTTCAATAATTCTATACTTGTAAGTATCATTAAAATTAATCCAAGTATTTTCATTTGAAATATTTGATGCATTAATA
>JACWDH010000058.1 GCA_014654235.1 Pelagibacterales bacterium SAG-MED10
TTCTATGGGACTATTAGAGGAAGAACCATTACTTTTGAGTGATGAAGTTAAAGATGAAGAAATTTCACAACAACCAATTGTTCTTTCACCTGCAGTTAGAAAAATGGTTGCAGAAAAAAATATCAACTTAGATAATGTAAAGGGAACAGGCAAAGCAGGAAGAATTTTAAAAGGTGATCTAATTACAATGATGGGAGCCAACCCACAACCCAACCAGAGAAGAATTCAATACGGTGAAGAAGAAAGAATTAAAATGACTCGTTTAAGGCAAACGATTGCAAAAAGATTAAAACAAGCTCAAGACAATGCAGCAATGTTAACTACTTTTAACGAAATAGATATGTCTGGGATTATGGCAATGAGAAAAGATAACCAAGAAGATTTCAAAAGCAGATACGGAATAAAGCTAGGTCTAATGTCATTTTTTGTTAAAGCTTGTGTCGTTGGACTAAAATTATTTCCAGCAATTAACGCTGAGGTTGAAGATCAAGACATAATTTATAAGAATTATTATAATATTAGTTTCGCTGTTGGAACTGAAAAAGGTTTAGTAGTTCCAGTGCTTAGAAATGCAGATGAGATGTCATTTGCTGAAATAGAAAAAGAAATAAAAAAATTATCTGAAAAAGCAAACACAGGTAGTTTAACAATTGAGGACTTACAAGGAGGCACGTTTACAATTAGCAATGGAGGTGTATATGGTTCCATGCTTTCAACACCAATATTAAACCCTCCTCAATCAGGTGTATTAGGTATGCATAATATTGTTGAAAGACCTGTAAATGATAATGGTGAGATAAAAATAAAACCAATAATGTACTTGGCCTTGTCATATGATCATAGAATTATTGATGGAAAGGAATCCGTGTCGTTCTTAAAAACTGTTAAAGAAAATTTAGAAGACCCTAGAAGATTATTTTTAAATATCTAATGGCTGAAAAATTTGATGTTACTGTAATTGGAGGAGGACCTGCAGGATATGTATGTGCAATTAGATTATCACAATTAGGCTTAAAAACTGCATGTATAGAGTCTAGAGGATCTTTGGGAGGCACTTGCCTTAATATAGGGTGTATTCCTTCTAAAAGTCTTTTAAATATGTCAGAAAGTTTTCATAGAGCTAAAAACTTCTCAAATATTGGTATTGAAACTGGAGAAATTAAGCTAAATCTTGAAAAAATGATGAGTAATAAAGACAGCTCGGTTGCAACACTTACAAAAGGAGTGGAGTTCTTATTTAAAAAAAATAAAGTCACTTACATCAAAGGGGTTGGATCTTTTAATGAAAAAAACGAAATTTTAGTCAAAAATGATAAATCAGAGATAAAAATTAAAACTGATAAAACCATTATAAGTACTGGATCAGAACCCCTATCACTTCCAGGAATAGATTTTGACGAAAAAAAAATTCTTTCATCAACAGTAGCTCTTAATATTTCAAAACTTCCAAAAAAAAATGGTTGTTG
>JACWDH010000059.1 GCA_014654235.1 Pelagibacterales bacterium SAG-MED10
GAAGGATTTAAATTTTTTACTATTGCTCAAATTGAAAGTTTAAAAGAAAGAGTGCTTACAATGAATGGTGTAAGCAAAGCTTACTCAATGACTGGTTGGAGAATAGGTTATGCGGCAGGTCCAAAAGAAATTATTAAAGCCATTGCAAAAATTCAGTCACAATCAACAACTAATCCTTCATCAATTAGTCAAGCCGCATCAGTTGAAGCATTAAGCGGAACGCAAGATTTTATTAAAAAAAGAGCAGATTCATTTCAAGAAAGAAGAGATTTTGTCGTTCAAGCCTTAAATGATATCGATGGTATTGAGTGCTTAAATCCTGATGGTGCTTTTTATGTTTTCCCTAGCTGTAAAGGTTTGATGGGAAAAAAAGATACTAATGGAAAAGAAATTAAATCAGACACAGATTTTGTTCAATCTCTTTTAGAGAACAGCGGTATCGCTGTTGTTCAGGGTTCTGCATTTGGGCTTGAGGGATTTTTTAGAATTTCTTACGCAACTTCAATGGACAATCTCAAGAAAGCATTAGAAAAAATATCTTCTTTTTGTAAAAGTTTAAGTTAATGAAAACAGCCCTTGTTTTTGGCTCATCAGGGTTAATTGGTGGACATCTTCTTGATCAATTAATAAAAAATGACAATTACAATAAAATAAAGTTATTTGTACGTTCAGAAATAATTACTAATGAACCTAAAATTGAAATTATTAAAACTGATTTTAATGATTTAGATAATTATAATGAAGATATTAAAGGAGATGATTGTTTTTTTTGTATTGGTACAACAAAGCAAAATTCACCTAACAAAAATGAATACCAAAAAGTAGAGTTTGAAATACCAAAAAAAATAGCGGAAATTGCAAAAATCAATTCAGTAAATTCATTTATTTTTATCTCTTCAATAAATGCCAATCCAAAAAGTTCAGGAGATTACGTAAAGTTCAAAGGTTTAGTTGAAGAAGAATTAAAAAAATTAAACTTCTCTACTTTAGGAATATTAAGACCTTCTTTTTTAATGGGAGATAGAAAAGAGAATAGAGTAGGAGAAAAAATGGGCATTCTGACTTTTAGATTATTGTCACCTTTATTACTTGGGCCACTTAAAAAAATGAGACCGATCAATTCAGAAAAAGTTGCAAAAGCTATGATAAAAATTGCAAACGAAAATTTAGAAAAAACTGTTTTTGAATCTGATGAAATAGTTGAATTAACTTCAGGCTATATTTAGTCTAATTACTGATTTAGCTGCATCAACGACTGCAATTTCAGATGCTATGAATTTCATTTGAAGAATGTCCTCTGCGTATGTTTGGTCTGTTTGCATTTTGAGACCTAGATCAGGGACCATATTCTTTGCACTTGTGTCTACATAACTTAGAAGTTTAACCATGAAATTCGGCAATTCTCTTTTAGGAAGTTTTTTTGCATGACTTGGAATATTTTTGGCCATTATTT
>JACWDH010000006.1 GCA_014654235.1 Pelagibacterales bacterium SAG-MED10
AAAGCTTTTTTTACTTCTACATGTAGTTGTCTATCAACCACTAAAACTTTTGCATCACTATGATTTAGAATATATGCAATAGTGTTTGCATCTAATCTAATATTAATCGTATTTAAAACTGCTCCTGTCATTGGAACAGAGTAATGGGCTTCAAATATTTCAGGTGTATTAAACGCTAAAAATGAAACCGTATCACCTTTTTTAATACCTATTTTAGACAAAGCACTCGCAAATTTTATTGCTCTTTTATAAACTTCATTCCAAGTATAGCTTCTATCTTCATAGACAATTGCTTCATAATTTGGATAAATTTCTGTTGCTCTTTTTAAAAATGTTAGTGGAGTTAGAGGAACATGATTGGCTTCGTTTTTCTCCAAATTAGTATCGTAATGATTCATCCCTAATTAAAATTAAATTTCATTATATTTGAGCTTCCAGAAATTGCAGATTTGTAATGATATTCGGCTCTGGGTAGTACTTTTTCAAAATAAAATTTAGCTGTATTGATTTTATCAGAGTAAAAATCTTTATTTTTTTCATAATCATTAAAACTAACTTCTAAAACTTTTATCCAAGAATATGCAATTGAGACATACCCAAGTGTTCTTAAGTAGTCATTTGCTGCTGCACTTACATCATCTTTTTCTATTTTTCTTTGATCACCGATCCAACCTGTAAATTTAGTTAATATATCTAGGTAATGATTTAATTCTTTTGAAAAAGTTTCAACTTTTCCCTTTTTACTCTCACACTCTGACTTAACCATATCTAAAAATCTGTTTATTATATTTCCATTTTTATTTGATAATTTTCTAAATACTAAATCTGCTGCTTGAACTGAGTTTGTTCCTTCATAAATAGGAGTGATACGATTATCTCGATATAATTGCTCAATTCCTTGATCTTTAGTATACCCATACCCACCATGGATTTGCATTGCATCATTTGTTATCTCCATAGCTAAATCTGTAAAAAGTGATTTTACTACTGGTGTCATTAATGAAACGTAATCAGATGCTTCTTGTTTTATTTTTTCATCAGGATGGTAAAGGCTGACTTCAGTTTGTTGAGATAGCCAAAAACATAACGCCCTTTCACCCTCAATTATTGATTTCATATTCAATAGTGATTTTCTTATATCTGCGTGTTCAATTATAAAATCTGCACCATTGTTTGATTTAGAATTGTTCGTTTTCCCTTGTTTTCTCTCTTTTGCGTAGGCTAGTGAGTTCTGATAAGCTATCTCAGATAACCCTAAACCCTGAATCCCAACCACTATTCTCTCTAAGTTCATCATTGTGAACATAGCACTTAAACCTTTGTCTTTAGCTCCAATCATATACCCAGTTGCTTCATCAAAATTTAAAACACACGTTGCTGATCCTTTTATTCCCATTTTGCTTTCAATAGATCCCGTTGACACTCCATTCCTTGGACCAACTGTTCCATCTTCATTTACTACAAATTTAGGAACTAAAAATAAACTTATACCTTTGGTACCAGCAGGAGAGTCTGTAGCTCTAGCAATTACCAAATGTATTATATTTTCTGTGAGATCTTGATCACCAGAAGTAATGAAAATTTTCTGGCCACTCAGTTTATATGTTCCGTCAGTTTGTTTTTCAGCTTTAGTTTTTAAAAGTCCTAAATCAGTTCCACAAACTGGTTCGGTTAAACACATCGTTCCACTCCATTTACCTTCAACCATTTTAGGTAAATATTTATTCTTAATTTCATCTGAAGCGTGACGATTAATACAATTATAAGCCCCAATACTTAATTCGCTATAAAGTTTAAATGATAAACTTGCAGACGATAACATTTCATCAAAAAAAGCACTTACAGTTTTAGGCATTCCTTGACCACCGTATTTTGGATCACAAGATAGTGATGTCCATCCATCTTCAATATATTTTTGGTAGGCCTCTTTATAGCCTGGAGGTGTTCTAACAACCCCATTTTCTAAAACTGCAGGATTTTCATCTCCTATTTTTGCAAGCGGTAATATTAAATTTTGATTTATTTTTGCTGCTTCTTCTAGAATATCTTTTACTAAATCAGAATTAACTTCATTATACTTTTCCAATTCATTGTAGTTTTTATTGTCTCTTAACTTTTCATAAAGAAACATCATATCTTTTACTGGAGCTGTATAACTTGGCATTTTAAAACTTTAGAATAATTATAGATTTATTGCAATTTTGAAATTATCGCATCACCCATTGCTGAAGTTGATACCTCTTTCATTCCATCTGATAGAATGTCTTTAGTTCTTAAACCATCATTTAATACGTGCTGTACTGCTTTTTCTAATGCATCAGCCTCATTATCTAAATCCAATGAATATCTTAAAGCCATAGCAAAGCTTAAAATTGAAGCAATAGGATTTGCTATTGATTTTCCAGCAATATCTGGCGCTGAACCATGAATAGGTTCATACATTGCTCTCATTTCTCCATCTTTATTTTTTGCACCCAATGATGCCGAAGGCAAAAGTCCTAAAGAACCTGTTAACATTGAGGCTTGATCTGAAAGCATATCGCCGAATAAATTATCAGTTACAATTACATCAAACTGTTTAGGATTTCTTAATAGTTGCATTGCACAATTATCAGCAAGCATATGGCTTAATTCAACATCTTTAAATTCTTTATCATGAAGCTCTTGCACTTCTTCCTTCCATAACTGTCCAGCTTCCATAACATTTGATTTTTCACAAGAAGTTACTTTATTCGATCTTTTTCTTGCAAGATCAAATGCAATACGTGCAACTCTTGCTATTTCACTAGTCGTATATGTGTGAGTATTAATTCCTTTTCTTTCTCCATTTTCAATTGGTTTAATTCCTCTTGGCTCACCAAAATATATTCCTCCAGTAAGCTCTCTAACAATCATTATATCTAAACCCGAAACTACTTCTGGTTTTAAAGTTGAAGCACTCACCAATTGTTCAAAACAAATTGCTGGTCTTAAATTTGCAAATAATTTTAGTTCTTTCCTTAGTTTTAATAATGCTCTTTCAGGTTTTTTAGAAAATTCTACATCATCCCATTTTGGTCCACCTACCGCGCCTAACATAACAACTTCACTCTCTAGAGCTTTATAAAATACTTCATCGGTTATTGGGCTACCATGTTTGTCATAAGAGCAACCTCCAGCAAGATCCTCATCCATTTCAAAATCAAGAGACTTCTTATCATTAAACCACTTTATAATTTTTTTGACTTCGCCTATTACTTCTGGGCCGATACCATCACCAGGCAATAAAAGAATTTTTCTTTTTTTTACCTTAATCATTAAATATCCATGGTTTTTTATCTTTTAAACTATTTTCAAATATTTCAATTTTGTCAGATTTTTTAAGTGATAAAGCAATATCATCAAGACCTTCAAGTAAACACTTTTTCTTGAAGGGATCAATTTCGAATTTGATTTCGTTGTTACCGTAGATAATAATTTGTTCATTTAGGTCAACTGAAATTTCTTCTTTTCTATTTGCATATTCTGAAAGCTCTTTTATTTTTTCCTCTTCAAGAATAATTGGTAAAATACCATTTTTAAAACAATTACTATAAAAAATATCTGCATAACTTGAGCTTATTACACAAGTAATTCCAAAATCTAACAAAGCCCACGGAGCATGCTCTCTTGAAGATCCACATCCGAAATTTTTTCCAGCAATTAAAATTTTTGATTTATTAAATGGATCTTTATTAAGAACAAAATTATTAATTTCTTTACCCTGATCATCATATCTCATTTCAAAAAATAAATTTTTTCCTAGCCCTGTTCTTTTTATTGTTTTCAAAAATTGCTTTGGAATGATCATATCGGTATCAATATTGACTATTGGTAGATATGCAGGAATGCTTTTTAATGTATTAAACTTTTGCATTTAATTTTGGTACTTTCTGACATCCTCTAGATTTCCTGATATTGCTGCCGCAGCTGCCATACCCGGACTAACTAAATGAGTTCTACCACCTCTACCTTGTCTTCCTTCAAAATTTCTATTTGATGTAGAAGCACATCTTTCTTCTGGTTTTAGTTTATCAGCATTCATAGCCAAACACATCGAACAGCCTGGTTCTCTCCATTCAAATCCTGAATTAATGAATATCTGGTCTAGTCCCTCTTGCTCTGCTTGTTCTTTTACAAGTCCTGAACCTGGAACTACCATCGCATTAACATGGGATGATACTTTTTTATCTTTCAAAATTTTTGCTGCCTCTCTTAAGTCTTCTATTCTTCCATTTGTGCAGCTTCCAATAAATACTTTATCAATCTTAATATCTTTTGCTGACATGTCCGGCTTTAATCCCATATATTTCAAAGATCTTTCGATTGAATTCTTTTTATCTTCATCAGTTTCATTTTGTGGATTAGGAACTTTTCCATCAATCGTAATTACATCTTGAGGGGACGTTCCCCATGTTATCATTGGTAAAATCTCTGAAGCATTTAAATTAATTTCCTTGTCAAAATTTGCATTCGGATCAGTTTTTAGGCCATTCCAATAATTTAGAGCTTTATCCCAATTGTCACCTTTAGGAGACATTGGCTTTCCTTTTAAGTATTCAAATATCTTTTCATCTGGTTCAATCAATCCTGCTCTAGCACCTCCCTCGATTGTCATGTTGCAAATAGTCATTCTTTGTTCGACACTCAATGATCTTATTAAATCTCCTGCGTATTCAATTACACAACCTGTGCCACCAGCTGTTCCTATTTTTCCAATTATCTGAAGAATTACATCTTTTGAAGTAACACCTATTGGTAATTTACCATTAACATTTATCCTAAAATTTTTTGCTTTCTTTTGAACCAAAGTTTGTGTTGCTAAAACATGTTCAACTTCTGAAGTTCCAATTCCAAATGCTAATGCTCCAAAAGCTCCATGTGTTGCTGTATGACTGTCCCCACAAACTATAACTGTTCCAGGTTGAGTAAAGCCTTGTTCTGGACCTATAATGTGTACAATTCCTTGTCGTCTATCATCCATACCAAAAATCTGAACACCAAATTCCTTACAATTCGCATCTAAAGTATCTACCTGTATTTTAGACTCTTTGTCAGATATTCCTTTTGTTCTATCAGTGGTAGGAACATTATGGTCTGCAACCGCCAGTGTTAAATTTGGGTGTCTTACTTTTCTATTTGAATTTCTTAATCCCTCAAAGGCCTGTGGGCTTGTTACCTCATGAACCAAATGTCTATCAACAAATAACAGTGCAGTTCCATCATCTTGTTGATCTACCAGATGATCATTCCATATTTTATCGTAAAGTGTTGTGGACATTGAAAAAAAAATTATTTTTTTTCTGAAGGACTTTCTGATTGTTCTTTAGCAGGAGCCTCTTCTTTCGGTGCTTCTTCGACTTTAACAGCCTCTGTTTGTAATGCTTCTGTTTTAGTAGCTTCCTCTTTTGAAGCCTCAACTACTAGGGCAACATTTTCCTCTGTAACTGTTTCAGGTTTAACATCAACATCAATACCGATTTTTTTTCTAATTTTTTCTGCAATCCTAGCTGATTTACCTGTTCTATCTCTAAGATAGTATAATTTAGCTCTTCTAACTTTACCTGATCTAATAACTTTGATTGAGTCTATTAATGTCCCGTATAATGGAAAAGTTCTTTCAACACCTTCTCCAAATGAAATTTTTCTAACTGTAAAAGAAGAGTTTAGATCTCTACTTTTTTTTGCAATACAAACACCTTCAAAATATTGAATTCTATCTTTTTTACCTTCGGTAATTCTTACACCAACCTTAACAACATCCCCTGGAAAAAATTCTGGAATTTTCTTTTCTGATAGAATTTTTTTTACGTTGTGCTGATTTATTTCTTCAATTGTTTTCATGTTAGTTGTTATCAAATTAATTCTTCTTATATTTTTCCCATAAATCTGGTCTTCGGTCGCGTGTTATAGCCTCTGATTGAGATAAACGCCAGTCTTTAATTTTGCTATGATCACCTGATAATAATACATCTGGTACAGCTTTTTCCTCCCAAATTTGGGGTTTTGTAAATTGAGGATACTCTAAAAGACCGTTTTCAAAAGTTTCTTCAATCTTAGAATTATCATTTCCTAATACTCCTGGCAAAAGCCTAAGCACACTATCTATAACAACATAAGCTGCAGTTTCACCTCCAGACAGAACATAATCTCCTATACTAATTTCCTCAATATTCCTTGTGGATAGAACTCTCTCATCAACTCCCTCAAAATGTCCACAGATAAGTGATATAGATTTTTCTTTTGCTAATCTCTTTGCATAATTTTGATCAAATTTTTTACCTTTTGGAGATAAATATAAAATTCTTTCACCTTCAATTTTATTTTGATCTAATGATTTGGCAAGGACATCTGGTTTTAATAGCATTCCTGATCCTCCTCCATAAGGAGTATCATCCACAGTTTTATGTTTATCTTCAGCCGCATCTCTAATATTTACAACTTTTAAATTCCATAAATCTTTTGACATTGCTTTTCCATACATGCCCTTAGAAAGAGGACCAGGAAAAACTTCTGGATAAAGCGTAAACACTTGAGCTTGCCACATAAATAATTTTTAAATTATTTTTTTTCTTCTTTAGGAGCTTCTGCTGCTGGTGCTGCCTCTGCTTTAGGAGCTTCTTCTTTAGGAGCTTCTGCTGCTGGTGCTGCCTCTGCTTTAGGAGCTTCTTCTTTAGGAGCTTCTGCTGCTGGTGCTGCCTCTGCTTTAGGAGCTTCTGTTTTATCTTCCTCTTTTTTGTTTCTTTCTTTTTTTGGAATAGCTTTATTAGGATTATTACCGTTTGCTGGCATTGGCATTAGTTCATTTTCTCCTAATATTCTTGCAACTCTAGTTGTTGGTTTTGCACCTTGACCTAACCAGTATTTAATTCTCTCAGCCTCAAGACCCACTCTCTCTTTTTTATCTTTAGGCAAAAGAGGATTAAAAAATCCAACTTTCTCAATAAATCTTCCATCTCTTGCAAAACGACTGTCTGCTACCACAACTTTATAGACTGGACGTTTTTTTGTTCCTCCCCTTGATAATCTAAGTTTTAACATATCTTCTCCTTTTTTATTTTAATTGATTAAATAGCTCTGGGGGTATTCCTTTATCAGTCATACCCTTCATATTTCCTTTAGACATCTTTTTCATCATTTCAGACATCATTTTAAATTGTTTTAACAATTTATTGATAGTGGCTGGATTGGTGCCAGAGCCATTAGCAATTCTTTTTTTTCTTGAACCATCAATTATTTTTGGGTTCTCTCTCTCTTTTTTTGTCATAGACAAAATAATAGCTTCATTTGTAGTTATAATACTTTCGTCAATTCCAGCTGAATCCATTTGAGATTTAATTTTTGAAACTCCAGGCATAAATGACATTATTCCTTCAATGCCTCCCATTTTTTTCATTTGTCTTAGTTGGGCTAAATAATCTTGCATTGAAAACTGACCTTTTTTTAAATTTTCTTCAGCTTTTTTAATATTTTCTTCACCAAGATCTTGAGCAGCTTTTTCAACAAGAGAAACAATATCTCCCATGCCAAGAATTCTGTTAGCTATTCTGTCGGGATGAAAAACTTCGAGATTATCAATTTTTTCTCCTATTCCTAAGAACTTAATTGGAACATTTGAAACATATTTCATACTTACAGCAGCACCACCTCTAGCATCACCATCAGCTCTTGTTAAAATAATTCCAGATAAATTGACTGTATTTTTAAACTCTTTTGCAACTGATGCTGCAACTTGACCTGTTAAAGAATCTGCAACTAAGAAAGTCTCTGTTGGATTTATTACACCTTCAATTTGTTTAATTTCACTCATCATCTGTAAGTCAATTTGAGTTCTTCCAGCAGTGTCAAAAAGAACTATTTCTGCACCATTTAGATTGGCAGCACTAATAGCTCTTCTGCAAATATCAGCTGGCTGTTGTCCTTCAATAATTGGTAAAGTTAAAATGTTATTTTGTTCCCCTAAAGATCTAAGTTGCTCTTGAGCGGCTGGTCTGTAAATATCCAAGCTGACCATCATGACTTTTTTCTTTTTCGTATTCTCTAAATACTTGGCAAGTTTTGCAGTAGTTGTAGTTTTACCTGAACCTTGCAGACCTACCATCATCATTGGAACAGGCGGTACCGCATTAAGATTTATATCGCTATTTGACTCTCCTAACAAATTAACAAGTTCATCATAAACAATTTTGACAACCATATCCCCCGGAGAGGTTGATCTAATAATTTCTTGTCCCAATGCTTTTGGCTTAACTTTTTCGATAAAGTCATTTGCAACCTCTAAAGATACATCAGCTTCTAAAAGAGCTTGTCTTATTCCTCTTAAACCCTCATCTACTTGAGCTTCATCAAGAGAAGGAGATTTTTTTAAAGAAGAAAAAATTTCTTCAAATTTATTTGTTAAATTTTCAAACATATTTTTTCACACAGCAGTAATCGCACTAGTGGGCGAAGCCTCGCTGACTAGTGTCGATCTCTTTGTTTCCAAAGACACCGCAAAGTTAATGTTTTTGCGGAAACGCAAACAACCTATAATAGAGGTTCAAAAAGTCAATAAATAAGTTAAATATCTATATATGGATATCAAAGCGTTTAAAATGGATGGTTTAGGTAATGATTTTGTCATCATAGATAATAGGCACAAAACTACAGATTTAACTAAACAACAAATAATTAAAATTTGTGACAGGAAATTTATCGGTTGTGATCAATTAATTTTGATAAATAAAAACGATACTTCAGATGCATCTTTAAAATTTTATAATTCTGATGGTGGAACTTCAGGAGCATGTGGAAACGGAACAAGATGTGTTGCAGATTTATTATCAAAAGAAAATAATAAATCTTTAATTATTTTAACCACACAATCTGGAGATTTAAAATCAGAGATATTGGGAAACAGGCTAGTTTCTACAGAAATTGGAAAAGGTAAAACAAAGTGGAACGAAATTCCCCTCTCTAAAAAACTAGATACCAATAACCTTAATATCAAAATATCGGATTTAGATAATAATAATTATACGGGAGGAGCGGCTGTAAACGTTGGAAATCCCCATGTAATTTTTTTTGTTGATAATAACGAAAATTTTGAGATACAAAAAATTGGGCCTGTGATTGAACATCATTCATTATTTCCAGAAAAGTGTAATGTTACTTTGGCAACAATAGTAAATAAGCAATTAATAAAAGTTAAAGTTTGGGAGAGAGGAGCTGGTCTTACTAAGGCTTGCGGTACAGCAGCGTGTGCTACTGCATTTGCTGCGATGAAAAATAGACTTTCAAGTAATAAGGTGGATATAGAGTTTTCTACAGGTAAATTATCAATTTTTATTGATGAAAATAATAGTATTCACATGAAAGGACCTGTCTCAGATATTAAAGAAATCAATATAAAAATTTAATGGGAATTTTTGATAAATTTAAATCTGGTTTTAAAAAAAGTGCATCCGCATTTACTTCTGGGCTAAAGAATATTGTAGTAAAAAAAGAAATAGATGACAAAACATTAGATAAAATTGAAGATTACTTAATTCAATCAGATGTTGGTACAACTGCAGCATCAGAAATTAGAGAAATTATCTCAAAAACTAAAATTGATCCAAACAAAGACACTGCAGAGGAAATAAATATAATTTTAAAAGATTATATAGTTGAGTTAATGAAACCTTTAGAAAGTTTCGATTTTTTTAAAAAAAAAGAAAAACTAAATGCTACTTTAGTGTCTGGTGTTAACGGAGTTGGTAAAACAACTACAATAGGAAAAATAAGTAAAATATTAAAAGTTAACGGAAATAAAGTTATGCTTGCTGCATCAGATACATTTAGAGCAGCAGCAATTGAACAACTGGAAAATTGGGCAAAAAAAGTTGATGTTTCGCTTACAAAATCGTCACAAGGATCTGATCCAGCATCTGTTGCTTATAAAGCTATTGAAGATGCAATAAATAACCAATTTGATCAGGTTTTGATAGATACTGCTGGAAGATTGCAAAACAAAAAAAATTTAATGGAGGAGTATAAAAAAATTGCAAACGTAACAAAAAAAATCGACTCTGAGGCTCCTCATGATGTAATTTTAGTTTTAGATGCTACTTCTGGACAAAATGTACTCAATCAAGTTGAGGAGTTTAATAAAATTATCCCTATTACAGGACTAATAATGACAAAATTAGATGGAACAGCTAAAGGAGGAATTCTTTTAGCGGTTGCTAAAAAATATAAACTGCCAATAGTTGCTCTTGGTTTAGGTGAAAAAGAAGACGATCTGCAAGTTTTTGAGGCAGAAAAGTTTGCTGATGCCTTTACACAGATTAATTAATTAAAGTGCTTGAAATCAAAGGTTTATAAAAGCTACATTTATAATTGTCTTTAAAATCATAATGATCACAGTCTTTTGCAATTGAAGATATAATAAAGTCAAACTTTCCATTAACCGGATAAACCTCTAATTTTTTTTCTATAATATCAAATTTGAAATTAGCTCTTAAGCTTTTAACTGCACTAATCATAAGAAGTGTTTTATTATCTTTTAATAAATAGTATGCAAAATCATCAGGAAAGATTGGAAAATCATATTCCTGCAAAAAATATTTAGCTCTTCTTGGAAACCATTCGTAAGATATTAAAGGTGATGAACTTTTTGTTTCATAATCATATATATAGAGGTCTTTGGGATAATCGTTTATGTAGTTATTATTTTCCCCTCGTGCCAAAATAGATTTTTCACGTGTTTTAAAATATAAGGCAAAGTTTTCATCATGTGAATTCATTTGATCTATGTGAAATAAATTATCTATTAAAGATAAGTTTTCCTTTGCAAGGCTAAAGTTTCCAAATGAAAGTAGTATAAAAATAAATAAATATAATTTTTTCATCCTTAAATTATTAAAATAAAAATTTGGATTATATTTGTTGAGAATGTGGCTTAATTTAATTGTTTTAAAAAGTCATTTAACATAGAAACTAAGTTAGAGTCATACTCCATCATATGGTCATCATGCTTTGTAAAATATGAATATTTTGGATTATTCGCTAAATCAAATATTTTTTTTCCCATCCAGAAAGGCACTATTTTGTCTGCTTCACCATGCATTACCAAAATTGGGATATTAATATTTTTGATTTTTTTCTGGTTTTCATATTTGTCTTTTAAAAGTAGACCTACAGGAATATATGGATAAAAATTTTTTGCAGCCTCTACCATGGAGGTAAAAGGCGTCTCTAAAATTAATCCTGCAAAGTTTCCATTTTGAGCAATCTCCGTTGCTATTCCAGTACCAAGTGACTCTCCATAAATAATAATATTATTTTCATCTACACCATTTTTTTTTAGCCACTCCATTGCACTATTTCCATCAATATAAAGATTATTTTCTGATGGCTTTCCATCATTCCCGCTAAAACCTCTCCAAGCAATGATTAAAAAATTTACATCTAAATCTTTGAAATGATTTAATTTATATATTCTATTCTCAAGATTTCCTGCGTTTCCATGGAAATATAGAATAGTTTTAAAATTCTTTAAGTTTTTCTTATGAAACCAGCCTAAAAGGCTAATGTTATCAGTTGTCCTAATTTTAACTTTGTCTACATCAACTTCTAACTTATCTCCAAAATAATTATTTTCATTAGGGTGATACATGAGATTTCGCTGAAATATAAAAAGCAAAATCAATATTGAAAGGTAAATAACTAATGTTCCAATTATTATTTCCAAAAAAATGTTCCTACGTTTTAGTTTCATAATTTTTTCTAGCTAAGTAAACTCCCAAGAATACCAAAGCTGTACCTAAATAATGATACGATTCTAATTTTTCATCAAATATAAAATAACCATAAATTGCTCCATAAATTGTAAAAACATAAAGTGTGAAACCGGTTAAAGACGCTCCAAGACTTTTTTGAGCCTTTGTGTAAAGAGTAAATGCGATTATCCCAGGAAAGATAGCTGCAAATAATGCCCATAAATAAAATTCTTGATTAAAAACGGTTCTTGCTACAAATATTTCCTCAGCAATATAGAAAGGTAATAAACTTAGTGCTCCAAAAAAAGATACTAAAGTAAACCTTTGAAGAAGTGATAATTCAGATTTCCAATAAAATAGATAAATTGAATATAATGCCCAACCTATAGCTGCACCAAGCATCCACAGATCACCAATAGTAAAATTTAAATTAACTAGTAAATTTAAATCTCCTTTAATAATAATCGTAAACACACCTATTAAGCATGCAAACAGTCCAGTTATTTTAAATAAGTTTATTTTTTCATTAAAGAAAATTGCTGAAATCAAAATTATAAAAATTGGGGAAGAAGTATAAATAATTCCCATATTAGTAACAGTTGTTGTTTGTCCAGCTAAAAATGGGAAAGCTCCACACACACCGCACCCCATAGCACCAAGAAAAAATAATTTTTTAAATTCTTTTTTGATAATTGGATAATTTTTTTTTAAAGAAAAATATGTAAAGGGTAAAAGAATTATAAAAACAAAAGTCCACCTCCAAAATGCTAAAGAAATTGGTGGAACAAAATCAACACCTCCTCTTGCAACTATTAAATTTGAAGCCATAAAAATAGGCTGAATAAACAATAAAGAGAAAGCTAAAAAATTGTTTTTTTGTTTAGACAATTTTCTATTTTAAAAATTATTTTTTATCAAAGAACGCTTCGTAAACCATCATAAAAATTGCTATGGCCATCAAAATATAAACTGGTAGAACGTCAAAAAAGCCGATCATGGTTGATCTCGTTAATGTAGTTGCAAGACCAATTAAAAAAGCTGCTGCAAGAACTGATCCAAGAAGTGTTGTAAATTTATGCATTTTATTTATTACATTCCTTTTCCAACCAATTAGCAACACCTAAAAATCTATGGTCATCAAATCTTGCACCAATTAATTGAACTCCTAAAGGTAAATTATTTTCTCCCTGAAGAAGAGGTAGAGAAATGCAAGGAGTGCCCATATAAGACCAAACTTTATTAAACTCAGCAGTCCCTGTACTTTTTAGTCCTTTTGGTGCAACTCCTGGACTTGATGGTGATAAAACACCATGATAATCCTCAAAAACTTCTTGATAAGAGTCGTAACTTCTTTTCATAAAATCAATTGCTTCAGCATACTCTTTTGCAGAATGTTTGTTCCCCTTGGAAATTGCATCTTGCATATATTTAGATAGTTTTTTTTTATACTTTTTATAATAAAGCGCAAAGTTATTTGCTAAATCTGTTTCATGAATTATCTGATGATATTTATGAATATCTTTGAAATAGGAAGGTGTATCAAAAACCTCAATATTATTTTTAAATGATTTTATAAAATATTCGAAAGCCTCTCTTGATTTTTTTTCAATAAGTTTCCAGCTTTCTGTTTTGTAAAAAATAAATTTTGGATCAAATAATGGTCCTTTTTTTGTTTCATCTAACATGTGTTCGGTTGAATAATGAACTGTAGCAAGGTCATAGTTATCTTTTTTAATTAAAACTTTTGCAAGAAGAGCTACATCTTCAACAGATCTGCCAAACACGCCTATATGGTCCAACTTCTCTGACGTTTTAAGAACACCATTTCTAGAAATCAATCCATAGGTAGGTTTATATCCAACTACACCACAGTAAGAAGCAGGTCTAATCACTGATCCACCTGTTTGCGACCCTATTGATATGGGTGCCATAAAAGAAGCTACTGATGCAGCAGATCCACTAGATGATCCACCAGGTGTTCTAGAGTGATCATGAGGATTTGTAGTTTTTGATGGTCCTAAATAAGCAAGCTCAGAGGTAGCTGTTTTTCCCATTATGATTGCACCAGATGCAAGCAAAAGATCTACTATTTCAGCATTTTGAGAATAAGATTTACCTTTTCTAATTGCTGTTCCACATTCAGTTGGCATGTCTACAGTTCCTATAATGTCTTTTAGGGCTACTGGTACTCCATGCAGGGGTCCCAAAGGTTTACCAGAACGTCTATAATCATCTGCCTCTGCTGCTTTTTCTAGTAAAAGTTTTTTGTCGAAATGTACCCATGCTTTAACATCTTTTTCAAACTTTTTTACTCTCTCAATATATTTTTCACAAATTTCAACAGACGTTAATTGTGAATCTTTTATTTTCGCTACAAGTTCTTCAACTTTTAACGAAAAGATATCTATCATTTTATTTTATTGAGCAAATAATGTTTCTGGTAACCATAAAGCTATTGCTGGAAACATATACATTAAAAACATTGCAAAAATAACAATTCCTAAGAATGGCATTATTCCCCTAAATATTTCCATAAGTTCTACATTTGTTTTTTGAACTCCTTTTAAATAATAGGCGGACATTGCCATGGGGGGAGTTAAAAAGGATGTTTGCAAATTTAAAGCAATTAACATTGCAAAGAAATATGGATTAACTCCAAAAATTTCTAATAATGGTAAAAATATAGGAACAAAAATAATTAAAATTTCAGTCCATTCTAGAGGCCAGCCTAAAAGAAAAATGATTATTTGAGTAATTACTAAAAATTGCCATGTTGAAATATTTATAGATGTGAAAAAATGCTCAAAAACTTCATGACCACCTAAATAAGAAAAGACGGATGAAAAAGTCCAAGAGCCAATAAATAACCACATAATCATCGCAGTTGTTTTTGCTGTTAAAAATACAGACTCTTTAAAGTTTTGCCATTTAAGAGTTTTGTAAAACCATGATAAAATCAATGCACCAAATGCCCCCGCTGCCGCAGCTTCGGCAGGTGTGGCTATACCAGCCAAAATAGTTCCAAGCACTAACATAATTAATCCAAATAAAGGTACAAACGAAACCAACACTTCTTTTAAAATTTCAGCTCTTGGAGGTATATCCTCTGCTGGTGGTCTTGGAGCTATAGATGGGTTCAGCCAAGCTCTAAAAACTGCATATCCAATATATAAACTTGCTAATAATAATCCTGGGAAAATAGCAGCTGCAAAAAGTCTTAAAGGAGATAATTGTGCAATTACTGAATAAACAATTAACATTATGCTTGGAGGAATTAAAATACCTAAGCATCCACCTGAACAAATAATCCCTGATGCAAATTTTTTATCATAACCAGCTTTAACCATTGCGGGCCAAGCAAGTAATCCCATCAAAGTTACTACTGCTCCAATAATTCCTGTTGCTGTTGAAAATAATGTACATGTAATTAATGCAGCTACTGCCATTGATGCAGGCAATCTATGTGCCGCTAGTCGGATTGCAAAAAATAATTTTGCTACTATCCCAGCTCTCTCAACTAAGTAACCCATAAATAAAAATAAAGGTACTGCGGTAAGTACATTGTTATCCATTACTGTATAAGTGTTTTGAACAAATAATTGGAATATTCTATTATCAAAAATATGTTCCATCATCGTTGGGTCGTAGTAAGCGTAATAACCAAAACCAATTCCCATTGCCATTAAAGTAAAGGCAATTGGAAAACCTAAAAGAACTGCAAAAAGAAAAATTCCCATCATTAAAATGGCAACTTCTGGATTTGTTAAACTAAATAACATCTTTTTGCTCCTCAGCTTTTGATTGTCTCATTAATACCTGCTCAGTTTCTTCTGCAACAACCATTCTTGATGGCCATTGACCAGTTCTTATACAAATTACTGATCTAAATACTTCACTAACTCCTTGGATAATTAAAAGGACACCTGCACAAGGTATCATTGATTTAACCATATAAATTTGGATTTGAGCTGGACTGCTCCAGCTAGTTTCTTTTATTTTCCATGCCAAAGCTGCATATTCATAGCCATAAAAAGCTAAAGCAATTACTCCAGGAAAAAAGAATATAAAATATAGAACTAAGTCTATCCAAGCCTGAGTTCTTTGTTTAAATAATCTGTAAATTACGTCTCCTCTGACGTGTGCTTCTGTAGCTAAACAATAGGCTCCTGACATCATTAGTATTGCACCATACATCTGCATACTAAAATCAAAATTCCATAACGTGGGCTTATTAAATGCATAGGCCATGACGACCTCGTAAACAGTACCCCCCATTAAAATTACGATACACCATGAAAAAGCTTTACCCATAGAGGTGCTTAATGTATCGGCAAATTTAATGAATGATTCCATCGTCAACAATTATATTAAATTTAACTAAAAAAAAAGGGGGTTTTTAAACCCCCTTTTTTTAAATTTTATAAAAGTTAATTAAATTTTAACTTTTGCAATTGGACCAAACTCATTTTCATAAGCTAATTTGTAGTTCGGTTGATTCATCAACAGATACTTCATTGTTCTCTTAGCGTATGCTTTTTGTGAGTCTACTACTTTCTTAAAGAAAGCGTCCTTACCAGAAAACTCAGCAACGATTTTATCCCAACCTTTTAATTGCTCGGCTAAGATAGCATCAGATGTTTGGTAAACATTTACCTTGTGTTCGTTCATCAACTTAGCTAAGTCAGCAGAATATCTAACTAAAGCTTTGAAGTAGTTATCTGAGTTTGCAGCGTAAGCAGCATTTTTCAAGATAGCTTGATGCTTAGGTGCAAGGCTGTTTAGTCTCTTAGTATTCATAGGAATTTCAAACATTTCCTGAGATTGGTGGAAACTTCCTAAGTGATAGTGTTTAGAGACATCTTGCATTCCGAACTGTGAGTCTGATGTTGGGTTGTTAAACTCTGCAGCATCAATCAAACCAGTTTTCATAGCTGGCTGGATCTCACCACCTGGTAATTGTCTTACGACCATTCCCATAGCAGTTAAAACGTTAGTAGCAAGACCAACTGTTCTATACTTCATACCTTTAACATCAGATACTTTTGTTACATTCTTTTTGAACCAACCAAATGGTTGAGCTGGCATCGGCATATGGAAGAAACCAGTGTAATTAAATCCTACACTTTTTACTGCTTCTTCGTATAATGCTCTTCCTCCACCATACTCCATCCATCCCATTACTTCTTGAGATGACATTCCGTATGAAGGACCAGTTCCAAAAAGTGAAGCGGCAGCATTTTTTCCGTACCAGTATGCAGTCACCCAGTGACCCATATCTACTACTCCTGAACTAACTGCTTGTCCAATTTCTGAAGTTTTTACAACGGCACCAACAGGCTGAAGATCAATTTTTAATTCTCCTCCAGACATGTCACTAACCATTTTCGCATAGTCTCCTGCCATTTCAAAAAAGATATTTGCGCCTGAAGGCCAAGCTGCTTGCATCTTTAAAGTTAATGGAGCACCAAAAGCTACATTCGGCATAGCCACAGCTGTTGCTGCTGCTGCACCTGTTGCTGCTGCTGCTTTGAAGAACTTACGTCTTGAAGGTGTCTTAGCACCTTTTAATGATTTTTTATTTTTAATCATTTTGTTCTCTCCTCTTGTTAATTAACTGGCGGAAGTTAAACATAGTTTTAGAATAGAGTCTTTCTAAAAAGATGGGCAGATTGACCCTTAAATTAAAAATATACAATCTAGAGTAGAATAATAGTTTTAAACCAAATTTTCATTCTCATAAACACAGCACTTGTCAGCAGGAATATGAAGTTTAACATCTCTATCAGGTACTTCTGTCTCTCTTTTAATTTTGGATTTAATTGTAAGATCTCCTGTTTTAGCTGTTAGTAGTTTATAATTACCTAGATCTTCTACCTTTTGAACCTCAACAGATATTAAATTTTCCCTCTGGTCTGACGCTATATCAATAAACTCAGATCTAATTCCAAGTTTAATTTTTTTCTCTTTAAGTTTAGACAAATTAGTATTTGTTTTAATTAGTGTATCATTAATTTTTACACAGTCATTTGGGGATGCTTCGGTCTCAAATAAATTCATTGCAGGAGAGCCAATAAAATAACCAACAAAAGTGGTGTTAGGTCTTTCAAACAATTCTTTAGGTGTTCCTGCTTGAACAACTTCACCATCACTCATTACAATAATATTATCAGCAAAAGTCATTGCTTCGTTTTGATCGTGTGTGACATAAACTAAAGTTGTTTTAAACTGTTCATTAATTTCTTTAAGTTTTCTTCTTAATCTAAATTTTAAATCAGGATCAATAACTGTTAATGGTTCGTCCATCAGAACTGCTGCAACATCTTCTCTTACCAAACCTCGTCCAAGTGAAATTAATTGTTTTTGATCTGCTGTAAGCTTTCTAGCAGGAGATTGAAGAAAAGATTTTAAATTTAAAGTTTCTGCAACTGAATTAACTCTTTCATTAATTTTTTCTTTTACAAAATCTCTACATAATAAAGGAAAAGCTAAATTTTCAAAAACTGTCATGGTGTTATAAATAACTGGGAACTGAAAAACTTGAGCAATATTTCTATCCTCAGTTTTAAGATCTGTAACATCTTTATCATCAAATAAAATACTGCCCGCTGAAGGTCTCACTAAACCTGAAACGATATTTAACATCGTAGTTTTTCCACAGCCAGATGGTCCTAATATTGCATATCTTTTTCCATTTTCCCAAGTCATTGAAAACGGGTTCAGTGCATAAGTTGGTTCTGGATCACTTGGGTTGTATGTATGAGAAATATTATCTAAATTTATTTTAGACATAAGAACCTCCAAAAGGAGACGAGGCTAAAACTCCATCCTCATTAAAAGCATAAACTTTATTTGCATTAAAATTAATTTTTACCCTGTCATGAATATTAAAATTCAGAACTTCCTCTATAGATATAATAATTCTAGCATTTCCTCTTTTAAGATGAAGTAATGTTTCTGAGCCACTTATTTCTGCAAGCTCAACTTCAAATTCGAAACCACTATCACTTAATTCTATATCAGATGCTCTGATACCTAAATTGAAGCTTTTTTCTTTTAAGCTAGATAAATGACTAGGCAAATTTACTTTGATCTCCTCAAATATAATTTTATTTTCTTGAATAATCGCTTTTAGAATATTCATAGGTGGATCATTGGAAATCTCTGCAACTTTTAAAGTTTTTGGATTTTCAAAAATTTCTTTAGCTTGTCCAACCTGAAGTACTTTTCCCTCATCAAGAACAATAACTTCACCATTTATCTCCATTGCTTCTCTGGGATCTGTAGTTGAAAATATAACAATACTGTCCTCCGATAATCCTTGAGAAAATATATTCTTAAACTCTTCTCTTAATTGCTCTCTTAATTTGTAATCCAGATTAACTAAGGGCTCATCCAATAGTAAAATCTTTGCATTTTTCACTAAAGATCTTGCTAGAGAAACTCTCTGTTGTTGACCACCTGATAACTCCTGAATTTTTCTATTTTCATAACCTTCTAATCCGACAGATTTTAGAGATTTTGTAACTTCATCAGCTATCACCTGATCGTCTACTTTTCTTTGTTTAAGGGGGAAAGCAACGTTCTCAAAAACATTTAAGTGAGGGTAATTTATAAATTGCTGATAAACCATTGCAATATTTCTCTCCCAAACTGGAACTTTTAAAAAATCTTTGTCCTCGAATTGCATTGCGCCTGTATCAGGTGTTAATAATCCAGCAATAGTTTTTAGTAACGTTGTTTTGCCTGACAATGTTCTTCCAAGAATTGTGTAGATATTTCCTTTCTTAAAATCAAAAGACACTTCATTAAGATGGAACTGTTCATCTGGTTTATAGGATAAGTTTTCAGCAACTAAATTCATTATTTTATTGCTCCTGACAAGTTTCCTTTTGACAAATATCTCTCTACAACAAAAGCAACTATGATAAGTGGTGCAACTGAAATCAAAGCTGAAGCAGATAAACTCCACCATGGTGTAATAGATGAATTCAAAGCAACAATTTTAACAGGCAAAAGTTGCACTTCAGTAAAAGTTAAAATAAATGCAAAGAAAAAATCAATCCAACCAAATATTATACAAAACATACCGGCAACTATTAATCCTGGTATTGAATTTGGAAGTACCACTTTAAAAAAAGCTTGATAGGGATTACATCCATCAATCAAGGCAGTTTCATCAATTTCTCTTGGAACTTTGTTGAAAAAATCAACCATTATCCAAACTGCAATTGGCATTAATAAAACAATATAAACAACTATTAGTCCAATTAAACTATCCAACAAATTAATTGCACCCAAAAACAAAAAGAAAGGAATTGATAAAACAATTGGTGGCATAATTCTTTGTGAAATAAAAAAGAATGTAATATCATTATTTTTTACAAAACCTGCTTTGAATGTGAATCTTGAAAGAGCATAAGCGGATAAAGTTCCTAGGATTATACTAATTAAACTAGCTGTACAGGTTACAAACAAACTATTGAAATAGGGTTCAATTATATCAACTCCACCGTTTGCAGGTGACTTAATTAAAACTCTCCAACCCTCTAACTTTGGTTCAAAGTCTACCCATGGAATATATGTGGCACCACCATTCACTGAATTAAAATCCTTAAAAGAAGTTGTCAGAGCCCAAAGAAAAGGAGCTACGACAAAAACTGCCCAAAATGTTATAAAAAAGTACTTTAAAATTTTATATAATTTTCCCATATCTAGTCTTTGAGCATTAATTTAGTTAGTACTTTTGCTATCACGGTTAAACTTACGATCATAATTATCAAATATGTGAATGACATTGATGCTGCATAACCCATTTGAAACTCTCGAAGTCCTTTAATAAAAATATAAAAACTTGAAGTTTCAGTCGAAGTTCCTGGTCCACCTGATGTTAAAACATAAACAGTATCCATAATTTTTGAGGCTTCAATCAATCTAATTATTATTGCTCCGATAGAAATTGGGGCCATCAGTGGGAAAGTTACATATAAAAATTTTCGAACCGGGCTCGCACCGTCAATAGCAGCAGCTAAAAATGGTTCTTTTGGAAGTGATAAAAGACCCGCTAATAGCAATAAAAACATGAATGGTGTCCATTGCCAGACCTCAACAATTATGACTGTAAATTTTGCAAGAACTGGGTCTGTTAACCATTTAGGAGACATTCCAAAATTTGATAAAATGTCGTTAACTGGACCAAGCGATTCATGAAAAAAAGTTCTCCAAATTACTGTCATGATAACTGGTGTTGTCATCATTGGTATTAAAAATAAAACTCTAAAAAATCTTTGAAATTTAATGTCTTTCCAAACCATATGAGCTAGCGCAAAACCAATCACATATTGTAAAATTACTGTTGTAACAGATAAAAAACTTAATCTAAAAAATGATTCCCAAAATCGTGGGTCGTCAGTAAATAATCTTATATAATTTTCAAGACCGATAAAATTTAAACCGTTATAACTATTCCATCCTGATAAACTTAAACGGATTACAAAAATTATTGGAAAAATTAAAATACCTATAAGAACAAATAAACCTGGAAATAAAAAAACATATTTTTGCTTAAAGTTCATTAGAGTATTTTGATTTGATTATTATGTGGCTACTTAAAAGGTAGCCACATAAAATTTAAGTTATCTTATAACTTGTTGTCTTCCATTTTTACACCAACAGCGTAGTCTTCTTGAACATTCTTCTTTCCTACTCTGTTCACAATTGCTTCCCACTCTTTAGCAACTTCATCAAGTGCTTCTTGCGGAGACAATTGACCTGCAAGAGCCTTGGAAGTTCCAGTTGCAACTGCACTAGTAAACTCAAATACACCTCTAACTCTTAAAGGGAAAACTCTATTTTTACTTTTTTCCATATCTTTAAGTGTCTTCGTGTAACTGTTAGCAATGTCAGCATCCCAACCCATAGTTTTTATATAAAGTTGTGGATCGAAATCAGAGTTTTTAAAAGGGTTAACTCCAAAATTTCCAATAGCTAAGTCAGCTTGGTGGTTTGCTCCATTAGAAAAGAAACATAGATAGTCAAATGCCATCTCTTGTACTTTACTTTTTTTTGCTACACCAACTGCCCAACCCCATACAATGTATGGTGCTTGGTTATATTGATTTTCCCATTTACCTGAAACTCTATTCCAAACTTTATCTGCACCTGGAAGAGGAGCTGTACCTACTTTGTTTTTAATAGGGCTATCATCTTGCATCGCTGCAATAAATGCATCATCCCATGAAAAACTAAATAGAGTTTGACCACCACCAAATGATCCTATTTCATCACCTAGTCCAAAGTTAATTCCTCCTGGAGGAACATACTTAGTAGCCTCTACCCAATCACCTAAAGCTTCAACAAATCCTGGATTGTTAATGTTTGGTTTCATAGTTTCTAAATCGAAAAAGAAACCACCTGGAGTTCTTGGATTTTTAGCATACGCAACTGATCTGCTGAAAAAAGCTGCAAACATTAAGTCATCTTTTTTCATTACTTCAGCTGAACCGTATTCTTTTTCTCCATCTCCATCCCAGTCCCAACCGTTGAAGTATTTGGCCATTTCACCATATTCTTTCCACGTTCTTGGAACTCTTAACTCTTTACCAGTGTCTGCTTTATATTTTTTTTGATACTCAGGGTTATCTAATACGTCTTTTCTATATTTTAGATAATGTCTGTCGCCATCAACTGGATATTGATACATAGTTCCATCCCAAGACGAGACCCCTACGTGAGATTTAGTTACGTCTTTCATCTCAGTTGAGTTCATATACTTTTTAGGAACTGGTGCTAAGTATTGTCTCCAGTCATTAATAAAGTTTGAAAAGCCAAATACTATATCGTACGGAGCTTGACCAGCTTTAAAAGGAACCATAGCTTTTGCATACAAATCACCTGCGGGTGTATGTGTTACATCAACTTTTGCTCCTGTTAGCTTGGCAAACTGTTCAGCATGCAAAGCAGTCGGCTGTCCAATTACTGGAACAGCGTGTGTATTGATTTTAAGAGTTTTTCCTTTGTAATTTTTCTTAGACATTTCTTCATAAGAACAATCACCAGGAATATCTCCTGTTGCTTTGATATGTGGAAATTGATCTCCCCACTTATCAGCATACGCAACAGGACTTAATATCAACATCGCAGATACAATCGCTGTTACGAAAGTTTTTATTGTTTTCATTTTTCCTCTCTCCTTTAGTTATTATGGAACTAAAACCGCACGACCTTTAATTTTTCCTTCATTCAAATCGTGTAGTGCTTTATTAGCTTCCTCAAGTTTGTATTCTTTCATAGAAAGTTTAACTAAACCTTTGTCAGCTAATTCCATTAATTCGTATAGTTCTGCCCATGTTCCAACCAAGCTACCTACTATACTTTTCTCTTGGTCGATCATATCAATCGCCAAAATTCTGATCTCTTCACCATAACCTACAATATAAAAAGTGCCGGTTGCTTTAGTCATACTAAGACCCATGGCTGTTGATCCTTTTTCTCCAACAAAGTCTATCACTGCCTCTGCACCTTTTCCTTTTGTAAGCTCTTTTACTTTTTCTATTTCATTACCATCTATCAAAACTCCGTGGTCTGCACCTAACTCCATAGCATGATCTAAAGGTGTCTTTGCCTTTTCAACAACAATAATGTTTGCAGCACACATAGCTCTCAAACACTGTATCGCTATATGACCAAGACCCCCTGCTCCAATAATTACACAATTTTCTCCAGGTAAAAGGTGCCTAGTTGCTTTTTTAACAACTCTATAAGCTGTTAATCCAGCATCAGAAAATGGCGCTACATCTATAGGTCCCAAAACTTTAGGAATTTTAATTAGATTTCTTACACTAGTTTGAAGTAGTTCAGAATATCCACCGTGCTTAACATTTAAACCTGCAAAAATTGGATTTTCTGCATGCATATCATTTCCTCTTCTACAGTCTAAACATGTGCCCCCTGTTCCAGAAACTTTTGGGTGGAGAATAACAGCATCACCTTTTTTAAAACCTTCAACATCTTTTCCAACTTCTTCTACCCATCCAGCATTTTCATGTCCCATAACCATTGGCAACAAATCATTATTTTGATCAGTAATGTGTTTCCAAACACCTTCTATTATGTGTAAATCAGTTCTGCATACTCCAGCAGCACCAATTTTAACAATTACATCACTTGCTTTTTCTATTTTAGGATTTGGTAATTCCTCTCCAGTAACCCAGACTTTTTCTTTCATCTCGGGGTCGTATTTATGCAAAACTTGAGCTTTCATCTATTTTTTCTCCCTTATATTTCTATAAATACTATTAAAAATCTCCTTTACTATGGAGTCAATGGCGCTTTTAAGTGTCCAATAAGTTTACAAATACAACCTGCAGTTGGTTGTTCTATGCCAAATTTCAATTAATCTAATCCTATGGTAAACTTGGCACCAAGCTCAAAGGAAATAAAGAATATTCTCAAAAGACGAGGAATGCTCTCACAGAAAATGGCCAGTGAGATTTCTGAAAGTTGGTCTAGGTGTCTGTCCAACGGCTTAGATCCCTTTCAAGACCCAAAACAGATTGTTATTTCATCAATTGAACTAAAAAAGATCAAAGAGGAAAATGAAGATCTGAGAAAATTAATTATTCCAGAATTGGAACTTTTATATTCTCAAATTGCTGGAACTAATTTCATGGTCGCCTACTCCGATGCAAAAGGATTAGTTCTTGATACTATTTACGACAAGACATGTCTTCAAACAGATGTTGGTAAAACGGTTATTCCAGGATCTATTTGGGCTGAAAAAATATGTGGGACTAATGGTTTGGGATTATCAGTTGAATTAAAAAAACCAACCATCGTCTCTGGTAAAGAGCATTTCTTTATCGCTCACGAAAATATTTCTTGTTTTGCAAGTCCTATTATTAACTATGATGGTAAAACAATTGGTATAATCGATGCGTCTACCGACTCTATGTCAAGAGAGCAGCATACCTTGGCCCTTGTAAAACTTGCAACCCGAAGTATTGAAACAAAATTATTTATTAGAAAATTTTCTAACGAGTTGATTTTATCTTTTCATCCAAGATTAGAATATTTAACAACCACAAGTGTAGGATTGTTAGCAATTAACGGCGATGGTGTGATCGTTGGAGTGAACCAAAATGCAAGAATAATGCTTAATGGTTTGGTAGATTTAAAAAATGAAAATTTTAACAAAATTTTTACGAATTCATTTTCTTCTATTGCGTCAGACCTATTAAACAATAAAACTTTAAAGATAACAGATCATCTTGGTTCATCTGTATTTGTTGCCAAAAGTCAAAACTTTAAAGAAAATAAAATGATAGCTAATTCTAATCCAGAAAAAATTTATGCTTGTAAAAAATGTAATGATACTAAAATTCGTAGAGAAAGATGCAAATTAATTAGATCAACTTATTTAGAAACAAATAACATCATGGCTGTCTCAAGAAAATTGGGAGTATCAAGAACTACCATATATAAACATCTTAATTAAATTTATTTATTTTTAACTAAAAAATAAAAGTAAGATGAGAGAGAGGTTGCAAGAACAAAAACCATTGCCAATTTAAATGAATTTATTTCAGAAAAATTTAAACCAATTCCTAAATCAATAATTAAGCCAATTATCCATTGTAACGAAAAGGCTCCAATAAAGATCAATAAATTAAAAGATGTTAATGCCTTTCCAGCATTAGATAATGAAAAAGCCATACCAACTGCAGGCTGTGTTAAAGATAAAAAAATTGAACTAACTATAAATATTGCCCAGTGAATTGCGCCTGCTTTAGGACCTAAATAAATAATTATTGCTAAAACAATTAAATTTATAGGAGCTCCAAACCTTAATAATTTAACCGCATCGCTTACACTTTTTGAAAACCTTGGAACAAAATAACCCCAACTTAAGAAAGAGAAAAGCATACAAAAATAAATTAAAAAAAGACCTTGGGCACTTTCTTCTGGAGTATAACCAGAAACTCTTACCATCCATGGACCAGCCCATAATGTTTGAATTGCAAATAGTCCCCCATAATTAAAAAAACCCATGGGCACTAAGCTTTTAAATAATGGATTGCTCCAAACTGTACTTAGTTTTGAGTCACCTGAGCTCTCATTTATGATCCTGTCAGAATCCCACTTAGGGATAAATATAATAATTAGAACGATGCTTAAAAAGGTTAGGATAGCTAAAGACAAAAATATAGCCCTCCATCCTATTATTGGTAAGAAGTATTGAACTGGTAAACTAGAGGAAAGCATTCCGATGGCTCCCACCATTAACATCCAAGAGTTTGCACGTTGTTGGGTTTGGTCCTGATACCAAATTCTATATGCCGTTAATGGTCCCATCAAACATGCACCAACTCCAACTCCAATTAAAATTCGTGATAAAAGAAGCATGGTCAAATTTTGAGCTGATGCAAATAAAATTAATCCAATAATTGTTAAAGATAAAAAATAAGAAACAATTTTCCTTGGCCCTTTTGAGTCTAGTAAATAACCAAGTGGAATTTGAACACTTGCAAATCCCAAAAAATACCCCCCACCTAAAAGACCAAGTTCTCCAGCTGTTAAATTAAATTCATTAACTAGCTCTGGTGAAATAGTTGCAGTAATTGCTCGTAGAAGATTTGAAATGAAATAACCTAAAGCAAAAACTAGAAATATTGTAATAGCCTTAGATTTGGCTAAAACAGGTTTATTCATGTGTTAAGATTAATTAACTTTGTTTTTGCAATTACCAGTCTTAAAAAATTCTTCAATGTTATCTATCGCTAAATTTGCCATCGCAATTCGAGTGTCTTTAGTAGCACTCCCAAGATGAGGCAATATAAAAACACTTTTAATTTTCAGATAACCTGGATGTAAATTTGGTTCATTTTTATAAACATCTAAACCAGCAGCATAAATTTTTCTTCTGTTTAAAGCATCAATTAATGCTTCATCATCAACGATATCACCTCTTGCAACATTAGTAATTACCGCTCCTTTTGGGAAATATTCCACTGTCTCTTTATTAATTAAATTTTCAGTTTCTTTTGTTGCTGGACAGCAAATTGACAAAACGTCAGAGACAGAAAAAAGACTTTTTAAGCTATCATGATATATAGCTCCTTGTTCTTTCTCATTGCTTAATTTTGAACGGTTATGATAATGAATTACCATACCCAGAGATTTTGCAATTTTTGCTATCTTTTGTCCAATTCTTCCCATGCCCAGTATACCAAGTCGAGAACCTGTTAATTGCTTTCCAATTAAATAATCTGCTGACCACTTCCAGCCACCTTCTTTAGCAGAATCAATTCCCTCTGAGGCTCTTCGGCATGCTCCTAAAATTAAAAGTATCCCTATTTCAGCAGTTGCGTCTGATAAAACTTCTGGAGTATTAGTAACTGCAATTCCACGTTTTTTTGCTGCCTCTAAATCTATATTTCCAAATCCAACTGCAAAATTAGAAATTACTTTAATACTGTCTGGTAACTTATTAATAGTTTCTTCGTCCATTTTTTCTGTTAGGGATGTTAATATTGCATCACATCCTTCACTCATTTCAATTACTCTTGATTGTGAGTAAAGTTCATCATTTGTATTGAGTTTTGTATTAAACATTTTAAGAGCTTTTTCCTCACTCTCTCTAATCAGTTTCCGAGTTACTAGGATTTTTTTCATACAATCCCTTTGATTAATTTAAATCAAAGATTTTTCCAGGATTCATTATATTGTTTGGATCCATTGTTCTTTTAATTGATTTCATTACTGGAATGCTGTCAGGGTGCTGCTCCAGTAAATATTCTTTTTTGTGAAGACCCACTCCATGTTCACCTGTAATAGTTCCCTCAAGCTCCAAGGCTTTTCTAATTAATGTGCCATTAAAAGCTCTTAGTTTTTCGTAAATATCTTTTTGTTCAGGATCATAAGGTAAAACTACATGAAAATTGCCATCGCCCATGTGGCCCACCATTGGGGCTCTAACACCAAATTTTTTTGCTTGTTCTTCAGCAAATTTTACACACTCTGTAATTTTTGAGATCGGAACGCATACGTCTGTTGAATAAACTCTTCCATTGTTATTAAGAGCTTTTACAGAATAATATACATCCCATCTTGCTTGCCAAAGTTTGTTTCTGTCTTCTAAATCTTTGGCCCATTTAAATGAGCTGCCTTTGTTGTCTTTTGATAATTCTTCTACAATTTTGATGTTCTCTTGATTTGAAGACTCTGATCCATGAAATTCAAAAAATAAAGTTGGTACTGCCTCAATATCTTTTAACTTTGAATAATTAATACTAATACCCATCTGATCTGCATTAAGCATTTCAATTCTTGCAATCGGAACACCATACTGAATAACTTGTTGAGCAGTCATTACTGCATCTTCTAGAGATGGAAAATGACATACTGCACTCATAATGCTTTCTGGTATAGGAGATAATCTCAAATGGACTTCAGTGATAATACCCAAAGTT
Organism: Pelagibacterales bacterium SAG-MED10; assembly: GCA_014654235.1. Taxonomy (GTDB): domain Bacteria; phylum Pseudomonadota; class Alphaproteobacteria; order Pelagibacterales; family Pelagibacteraceae; genus Pelagibacter. Next base: position 28,226 of record JACWDH010000006.1, read on the forward strand.
CCCTCTGATCCAATAAATAAATTTGTTAAATTATAACCTGCTGAAGTTTTTTTGGTTCTACCTCCTGTATTGATGATGTCTCCATTTGGTAAAACTACTGTGAGACCTGAAATAACTGTCTTCATGGTTCCATATTTGACAGCCATTGTTCCTGATGCTGAGGTTGAGGCCATGCCCCCTAATGCAGCGTTTGCTCCAGGATCGATTGGGAAAAAAACTCCATCTTCTCTTAAATGCTCATTTAATTGTTCTTTGGTAACACAAGCTTGAACTCTACAATCAAAATCCTCAGCGTTAACACTTAGAATTTTATTCATTTTTTCCAAGCATATGGTTATACCTTTTTCATTTCCTACAACATTACCCTCTAAAGATGTTCCAGTCCCAAACGGAGTTACTGGAATTTTGTGTTCGTTACATAATTTAAGTATTTTTGAAACTTCTTCATTGGTTTCGGGAAAAACTACTGCTTTTGATAAAATTGGATCATAAGTATCTTCTCCTCTCGCATAATTGTTACGCGTAGACTCTGATGTTGAATATCTACTGTTTAGAAGATTTTTTAGTTCAGTCTCAACTTGTTGGTTCATAAATTTAACATACTAAAAATTATATTAAAAATATATAATTTTAACCTAGCATTTTTTTTATGTTTTCTAGCGCTTGAGAAATGTTATCTCTAGAAGCTGCAAAACTAAATCTTACATAATCTTGGCAGGTTTGACCAAAAGCTGTTCCAGGCACAATTGCAACTCCCGCTTCATGCATAGCCCTCTTACAAAACTCTGATCCATTCATTCCCGTACCGATTACTTTTGGAAATGCATAAAATGCTCCTCCAGGCAGGCTACATTCTACACCTGGTAAACTATTCAAGCCATCATAAATTAGTTTTCTTCTTAGGGTGAATTTTTCCATCATTTCATGAATGCTATCATCTGAACCATCTAAGGCTGCTATACCCGCAAACTGAGCTGCAGCATTCACACATGAAACACTATTAATTAAAAGTTTGTTTACATGCTCAATTAGATGCTCTGGCCAAAAGCTCCAACCTAGTCTCCACCCTGTCATAGAGTATGCTTTGCTCCATCCTTCTAAAACAATTAGTCTTTCTCTCAATTCTGAATAATAAAAAAAACTAGGCATTTCTTTATCATCAAATATTTGTCTACTGTAAATTTCATCACTAAGAATTGTTACGTGTGGAAATTTTTTTAAACCCTCTGCCAATTTATCAATCTCAGCTTTTTCAACAAAACTTCCTGTTGGATTATTTGGATTAATTAAAATTAAAAGTCTTGTTTTGTCAGTGATTAAGGACAGAATTTTTTCAGCAGAAAATTTTAAATCTTTATCTTCTGTTAGATCATAAGGAACAGCAGTTGCCCCTGAATAATTAATCATAGACTCGTAGATTGGAAATGCTGGTGTTGGGTGAATAATTTCTGCCCCTGGTTCACCAAAACACATGATCGCATAATGCATAGTAGGCTTACCACCTGGCATAATTATAATTCTTTCAGGATCAATATCTTGATCATAAAGTTTTTTTATTTTTCTAGTAACTGATTGTCTACATTCAAGAATACCATTTGATAAAACATATCCATGGTGTCCATCATCTAAAGCTTTTTTTGCTGCTTCAACAACATGTTTGGGTGTTTTAAAATCAGGCTGACCTAATCCAAGATGGATCATAGGTTTTCCTTGTGCTTCTAATTTTTTAGCTTCTGCTAAAACTGAAAATGCACTTTCTGTTCCAAGTCTATTTAATGCTTTTGCTAGTTCCATAATAATTTTAAGCCGTGAAAGTAGACGAAAACCAACTTATTGTCTATTGATGATTTAAATAAAGCCCAGTTTAGGTTAAGTTTAATTAATTAAGTAAATCAATATATATTTAATCTCTATATATTATTTTTGACGCATCCAAGTCTTTGATATTTTTGCAGCCCATTAAGATCATGTTTCTTCTAATTTCATTTTGCATATTGTCCAATAATCTCTCAACTCCTTTTTGACCTCCAGCACCCAAACTAAAAAGAAATGCTTTTCCAAAACTACATGCTGTTGCTCCTGCGGCTAAAGCTTTTAAAACATGTGTGCCTCTTCTAATACCACCATCAAGAATGATTTCTAACTTATCACCGACTGCATCTGAAATTGCTTTAACTTGATCAAAGGGAGATCTTGAACCATCTAACTGTCTTCCTCCGTGATTGGAAATCATTATTGCTGTGCATCCAATATCAATTGCTCTTTTCGCATCATCAACCGACATCACTCCTTTCAATGCAAAAGGACCGTTCCATCTCTTAATACAGTACTCTGCATCTTTCCAATTCATTTTAGGATCATATTGTTCATTGATATAATCTATAACTGACTTTGCAATGTTAGTTCCTTTGTCAGTTTTGTGTTTAATGTTAGCTAACTCGAATTTTTTATTTGTTAAATATTTTAAAACCCATTCTGGACGCATCGCGAAACTTAGCAAGCTTTCTAGGGTTAATTTAGGGGGAGTTGTGAACCCAGTTCTATGATCCCTTTCTCTGTTTCCCGCAACAAGGGTATCCACGGTTAAACAAAGCCCATCAAAATTTGCTCTTCGACATCTATCAATTAAATCGTCAGTGATTGATTGATCCTTATGGACATATAGTTGAAAAAGTTTTGGGCCGCTTGAAATATTTGCAATTTCTTCAATTGAAAATGATGCCATTGTAGACATGCTATACATTGTTCCAAATTTTTCAGCAGCTCTTGCTGAAGCTTTGTCTCCCTCAGGTGTATATAAACTTTGCATTGCAGTGGGTGATAAGAAAAGAG
>JACWDH010000060.1 GCA_014654235.1 Pelagibacterales bacterium SAG-MED10
TCTTTACAGAAGAGATAAAGAAAATATGCCTGGATCAGCTCGAGAAGTAGCTAACGCGGAAGAGGAAGGTGTTGAATTCGTATGGCTGTCAAGCCCTAAAGAGCTTAAAGGTACAAATAAAATTGAAAATTTAATTGTAGATCAAATTCAACTGGGCGAAGCTGATGATTCAGGTAGAAGAAGGCCTCAAATTAAAGAGGGATCAGAGTTTGAAATTAAAGCTGACATGGTAATCAAGGCTCTTGGTTTTGATCCAGAAAATCTTCCACATTTATTTGATACAAAAGAATTACAAGTCACGAAATGGGGAACAGTAAAAACTGATTTTGACACGATGGAAACAAATTTAAAAGGAGTTTTTGCTGCAGGAGATATTGTTAGAGGTGCCTCATTGGTAGTATGGGCAATCAAAGATGGAAGAGATGCGGCTGCAGCTATGAAAGCTTACTTAGAAAACATTGAATCAAAAAAATCAAAAGTAGCATAATGAAAAATTATAAAAAAAACTTAGAATTATTAACTAAAAATTTTGTTTACTCAAAAGAAATGGAGCATGATGCTTGTGGAGTTGGTTTAATTGCATCAACAGAAGGAAAAAAATCTAGAGCTATCGTCGAACACGGAATTGAGGCTTTAAAGGCAGTTTGGCACAGAGGAGCTGTTGATGCGGACGGTAAAACAGGAGATGGAGCTGGAATTCATGTTGAAATTCCAAAAGATTTTTTTATCGAAAAGATACAAGTTACAGGACACGATTATGATAGCTCTGAAATCTGTGTAGGAATGATTTTTTTACCTAGAAACGACTATTCAGCTCAAGAGAATTGCAAAACAATTGTTGAAAGTGAACTCACCAAAAATAATTTTAGTATATATGGTTGGCGGCAAGTGCCAGTAAATCCAAAAGTTTTGGGTGAAAAAGCCCTTCAAACAATGCCAGAAATTATACAGGTTCTATTTAAATCAAATAATCCAAATTTATTAGATAAAAATTTGGAAAGAAAAATTTATGAAACAAGAAAAAGAATTGAAAATAAAGCTTTTGATGCATCATTGAACAATTTCTATATTTGCTCAATAAGCTCAAAATCTATAATTTATAAAGGACTATACTTGGCAGAGGCAATATCTGACTTTTATTTAGATCTTAAAGACACGAGATTCGTCTCAAGATATGCAATTTTTCATCAAAGATTTTCAACCAATACTGCACCAAGCTGGAGTTTAGCTCAACCGTTTAGAGCTATAGCACACAATGGTGAAATAAATACTTATAAAGGAAACAAAAATTGGATGAAAGTACACGAGCAAGAAATGAGTAGCCCGCTTTTTGATGATGTGAAAAACTTAAAACCAGTAATACAAAAAGGAGTTTCTGACTCAGCAGCCTTAGATAACGTATTTGAGTTATTAAATAA
>JACWDH010000061.1 GCA_014654235.1 Pelagibacterales bacterium SAG-MED10
CTTTTTTAATGAGAGTCTCTTGGAATACCTTTTGAGGTAGAGACATTTAAATAAACTCCTCGCGACTTAATACATGCACCGTCTTCAAGTTGTCCTACAGTGTCTCTAAAAATTTCTTGCCAAGGGGTTTGGTTATTGATCTTAAACTTTTTTCTTTTTTTTCTTCTATTTTTAAATTCTGCTTGAGAAATTAACAAGTCCACTCTTCTTTTGTTAAGATCTATTTTTATTTTATCGCCAGTTTTAACAATACCTAAATCCCCACCAACAGCAGATTCAGGTGATACATGCAGGATTGATGGACTTGCAGACGTACCGCTCTGTCTCCCATCACCAAGTGTTGGCAATGTGTTGATTCCTTTTTTTAACAATCTATCAGGTGGCTGCATATTGATTACTTCTGCTGAACCAGGATAACCAACTGGTCCACATCCTCTTACAATTAAAACTGAATTTTCATCAATATTTAATTTTTTACTATTTAGTCGTTTGTGATAATCCTCTGGTCCTTCAAAAACAACTGCTTTTCCATTGAAAACGTTTGGATGCTTAGGATTTGAAAGGTATCTATCTCTAAATTCTTTACTAATAACCGATGTTTTCATTATAGCTGTCGAGAAAAAGTTACTACGCATAACTAAAAATCCAGCTTTATCTGCAAGAGCATTCTTGAAAGTTTTTACTACATTAGGATTTACCTTTATTTTTTTTATTAAATTCTGAGTAATAGATTTACCTGTTACAGTCATTAGATTTGTATGAATCTTTTTATTTTTTATTAATTCTTTCATAACTGCAGGCACTCCTCCCGATCTAAAAAAACTTTCCATTAAATATTCACCTGCTGGCTGACAATTTACAAGTAAAGGAATATTATGACCTAATTTTTGCCAATCAGATAAATTAAACTTAATCCCCATATGTTTCGCTATTGCACTTAAATGAGTAGTACAGTTACTCGATCCTCCAATTGCACTAGCAACTACAACTGCATTTTCAAAAGCTTTTCTTGTCATAATTTTTGATGGGGTTAAATTTTCATGAACCATATCCACAATTCTTTTTCCTGTTTCAAATGAAATTTGTTTTCTTTCTTTATAAGGTGCAGGTATAATTGCACATCCGGGTAATGACATACCTAATGCCTCTGCAACAGAATTCATTGAAGAGGCAGTGCCCATCGTGTTACAGTGACCAACACTTGGTGCAGATGATGCAGCCATGTCCATAAATTCATCATAATTTATTTCACCTTTTGCTGCTTCCCATCTTGATAATAAAATTACTTCTTTAGTAACTTTTGCAGTTACATTAGGATTTCCATCTCTATCTCCACCCATCCATGAGCCAAACTGAATTGGATTAAAGTTTTTT
>JACWDH010000062.1 GCA_014654235.1 Pelagibacterales bacterium SAG-MED10
CATACCTCATATTAGGTATTGAGTCTATTAGCACACCATCTAAATCAAAAATTGCTAATTTTTTGTTTTTAATCATTAACCTTTTCAAAAGTTTAAATTTTATAAAATTTGACTTTATTTTGCAAACTTGAGGAAATTAAATTTTGTTTATTATCTATATCGTATACCATAAAATTTTTTTTAAGGTTAATAAAATCGTATACTAATGTTGAAGTTGAGGACAAAAGAGCAGAATGAAATTTTTTATTTTTAATTGATGTTATAAACTTTAAGTTTTTTGAATTAATACCATTTATTTTTTTTTTAGGATGAAATTTAAAATAAAATATTTCTCTTGATATTTTATTGTTTAAATCTTTATTTTTAAAATTTTCATATATAGCTTCAGCATCATGTGTTCCAGGTAAAATTAAAAAATGTTTATTTAGGTGAATTTTTTTAATATTTTTGAAAGAAACTGATATTTCTGAAGCATTTTTTTTCACCAGTTTATATTTAATTTTTCTACTTTTGATTATTTTTTTATAATCTTTGAGAGATTGGCGATTAAAACTAATTATATCATCTGGTAAATACTGCCTTTTAATTTTGTCTGTTGCCAATAATTCAAACCAAAATAGTTTATCAGAAAAAATACCATGTTGGTAACCAGTTATTCTAATATTTTCTAAATTTTTTCTAATTAAATTTATTAAATAAAAACCAAAACAATATTCAAATAGATACATTTCAAAATTTTTTACTTTAAATTTTTTGAATGTCTTTAAAAATGCATTGTCATAAATAATTAATTTGAGTCTATTTAATAAACTAATAAGAAAATATTCTTCATAAAATTTTGACAAATTATTATTTTCAATTGAAAAATTCATATCTATTTTTTTGGTATTAAAGAGATATTTATATGATTTAATTAATCCAAAAAATAAATCATTAAATTCAATAAAAGACTCCACATGTATTAAATTTTTATATTTATTTTTAAAAGTTCTAAAAGCATTAATTAACGACAAATTTAAATGAGTTTCATCTGTAATTAAAAAATTCAATTTTAAATTTTCTTTTTTTTTGAAAAAATTTTCAACACCGTTTTTGTAAAAAGTAGGGGCAAGAGAGATGCAAACATTTTTATAAGTATTTTTTAAAATTGTTGGAGCCTTGAAAATTTTAATAAGTATTAAAAGAAAAAAAATTTTTATATAAAACTTTGATAATTTTAAGAATAAAAAATTTTTATTAAAATTAACAATTTTATTGTTATTTTTAATTTTTGGATAAATCTCGTATAAAATTTTTTGTGTTAAAGGATTATCACTAATTAAAGATATATCTTGAAATTTAAATTTTTTAATTATTTTTTTCAATATTAAAAT
>JACWDH010000063.1 GCA_014654235.1 Pelagibacterales bacterium SAG-MED10
TATTCGTAAGGTTCTTTTTCACCAACAATAAATTTTCCGATTGAAGGAATAACTTTTGAATATTTCTTATATACAAAGTCTAATCCAGAATTTTCTATTTTTGAAAACTCTAGACATAAATATCGGCCACCAGGTTTTAATACCCTATATGCTTCACTTAAAGATTTATTTAGATCTTTTGTATTTCTTAATCCAAAACTAATAGTATAAAAATCAAATGAATTTGTAGTCATAGGAAGTTTTTCTGCTGAAGCCACAACCCAGTTTAAGTTATTAAATTTTTTTAGTTTTTCCTTACCTTTTTTGATCATACCGATATTTGGGTCAACGCATGTTACACATGACTTTTTATTTACATAATTAAGAAAGAGTTTAGCTATATCCCCAGTTCCACACGCCACATCAATTAGTTTCTGATTTGATGTTGGATTCATCATATTTAATAGATCTTTTTTCCACAATCTATGGACTCCTAATGACATAAAATCATTCATTAGGTCGTATTGATCATAAACTTGATCAAAAACATTTTGCACTAATCCTTTTTTATTTTGTAGATATTGTTGCATAATAATTAATATATATATTGAATATAGTATCAAATGCCAGAATTACCAGAAGTAGAAATTGTAAGACAATCACTAGATAAAAACATTAAATATAAAAAGGTTAAAAATGTAATTATAAGAAATAGAAACTTAAGATTTAAAATTCCTTTAAAATTTGAAAATTTTTTAAGAGGCCAGGAAATAACTAAAGTAGATAGATTTTCAAAGTATTTAATTCTATCTTTATCAAACAATAGTTTCTGTTTATTACATCTTGGTATGTCAGGAACAATACATTTGGTACTCAACAACAAAAAAAACTTTTTAACAAATACTAGTTTCTATAATTCTCCAATTTTACCAAAAAAGCATAACCATATAGAAATAATTTTTTCAGATTTAAAGATTATTTATAATGATCCAAGAAGATTTGGTTTTTTTCAAATTATAAGTAACCCGAATTTATTAAAAAAGAGATTTGAACATCTTGGTCCAGAACCATTTTCCTCTAATTTTAATTTAAGTTATATACTTTCATTTTTTAAAGGTAAAAAAAAAAATATTAAAAATTTTTTGTTGGATCAAAATTTTGTATCTGGTATTGGCAATATTTATGCAAGTGAAATTTTATTTTTGAGTAAAATCATTCCTACCAAAAAAGGACGTTTATTAAAAAAAGAAGATTGTAAAAAAATTATTATCAATTGTAAAAAAGTTCTATCAAATGCGATTAAAAAAGGAGGCTCCAGTATAAGGGATTTTAAGAATACGGAAGGCGAAATGGGCAGTTTTCAAAAAAATTTTAATGTTTAT
>JACWDH010000064.1 GCA_014654235.1 Pelagibacterales bacterium SAG-MED10
TAGCTAAAGAGACTGTGGATATAAGAGGTATAGGATTTTATACTCTTGGTTCAGTGAGAAAGACCCTCAACGACGACCAAAAGAAAAGATATGCAATTTTATTTGAAGAATATTTTCTTAAGAGTTTTTCAAGTAGATTAGCAGAATATACAAATCCTGAAATTGATGTCCAATCCAAAGAAATATTAAGTGAGAATTATACGATTGTTAATAGTCTTTTAAAAGGGACACCAGAAAGACCAGAAGTAAAAATTGATTGGAGAATTTATACAAAAAAACCTGAAAATCCTTTAATTAGAGATTTAATTATTGAAGGTCTGAGTTTAGCAAGAACTCAGAAAGAGGAGTTTTCTTCAATATTAAACTCAAATGACAATGATATAAATGCTCTTTTTAAAACTTTAGAAGAGTTTTCTAAAAATCTTCATAAAATAGGGTATATGAAAATTAGTCAAAAAAGATCAAAAAAAGACCGGTTGATAATTAAGGCGTTTCAAAGAAGATTTAGACAAGACTTAGTAAACGGTTTAGTTGATAAAGAGTGTTTTTTAATAAGCAAAAATCTCATACTTTCTTAAATTATTAAACTTGAATTTTTAAAATTTCATAATAAATTAGCTTTGCCAGATAAATGACTTGTCGCTTTAAATTATTTTAAAGAGGAAAGTCCGGGCTCTACAAGGACACAGTGCCAGGTAATACCTGGCAGGGGAAACCCTAGGGATAGTGCCACAGAAAATAAACCGCCATAACATGGCAAGGGTGAAAAGGTGTGGTAAGAGCACACCGGTTCTATTGGTAACAATGAACGCTGGAAAACCCCACTGGGAGCAAGACTAAGTAGAGATGACACTGTTGAAAAACTAAAAGCCGTCCTTGGCTAGTCATCAGGGTTAGTTGCTTGAGCTTAAGAGTGATCTTAAGCCTAGACAAATGATAAGTTTAAATGACAGAACCCGGCTTATAGTTTATCTGGCAAATCTTCTTTAAATAAAAGTTCCAATGTTCACGTTTTGATTCACTTTTGATTCAGTTTCAGACTCAAAATACAACCTCTTGAGTGTATTGTATAAATAGTCTATAAATTAGAACAAAACAAGAACATGAAGCTAACAATCCCTTATTATCTACATAAAGCAGGTGCTGGTTTTCCCTCCCCTGCAACTGATTATATCGAAGAAGATATCGATCTGAACATGCATTTAATCAAAAACGTTCCAGCCACTTTCATCATCAGAGTACAAGGAAAATCAATGGTGGATGTTGGGATTAATGATGGAGATTTATTGGTTGTTGATAAAAGTTTAAAACCAAAAAACTTTTCAACTGTTATTGCAAATGTTCACGATGAACTTGTA
>JACWDH010000065.1 GCA_014654235.1 Pelagibacterales bacterium SAG-MED10
TACGTGATTAATTTTTTCTTTTTTCATTAAAGAATTTTTGAATGTATGAGTTTTGTTAGCTGACAATTTTGTATTTTTTAATAAATATTTCCATTTATTTGAAGAGTTCACTATTTTTTTTGAACTTTTAGGTGGTAAATAAGTGGCTTGTAAAGAACAGTAACTAGGAAAATTTCCTTTAAAGTGATGAGTTGAAATTTCAATTTTATCAATAGAGCTTCCATCAATTGAATTTAAAATTAACCAATCATTTCCTTTACCTCTTCGTCTTCTTGTTTCCCAGCCGTCACCCATATTTTTTGCTTTACCTGGAGCTAAAATATTTTCAGCTTTACCAAAGTGTTCATTGTTACAAGCGATAACTGACGCCCCATCCAATAATGAGGCAAGATTTATTTTTTTATTGATAATTTTTCTTGATTTTGCAATAGATCCATACAACCTCAATCTGGCAACGCCTCCATCAGGAAAAATATTAAATTTGATATGACTAAATATTTTTTTGTTTTTGACTGAAAAAAAATGATGGGAATTAGCTTTAACCCTTTTTTTTGCAAGAATTGATGTCCATTTCAATTGATTTATTTTATTTGAGCTAGAGAATGCTCCTTCAATTGAAACCATTGATGGTTGATTGCCATTAAAGTGAGATGTATCTACATCAATCTTAGAAATTTTTCCTGACTTACCAAGTTTTAAAACAATGTAATCATGCCCTGAGGTTCTTTTTCTTCTCGACTCCCATCCATCCATCCATTTTCCATGTTTATCAAATACACCTTCTTTAAATACTGGAATTGTTGGACTTATAATTCTATTAGCTGATGCGAAAAAGTCGTCAGTTTTATAAACCACCTTTGTACCAAGCCTAGGTTGAGCTAAGTCTATTAATCCGTTCGTGAATATTATTTTTTCTTTCATATTATGAATAATTTTTAATCCAATGTTTAGCTATATCAATCCTTTTACAAATCCATATATCTTCAAATTTTAGAACATAATCCAAAAATTTTTTCAATGACTGAATTCTTCCAGGTCTACCTATTAGTCTGCAATGTAATCCTACAGACATCATTTTAGGGGTTGTTTTTCCCTCTTCATATAAAGTATCAAAACTGTCTTTTAGGTAATTGTAAAAATGATCACCTGTATTAAACCCTTGGTTAGTAGCAAATCTCATATCATTATTATCTAAAGTATAAGGAATGATAAGTTGTTTCTTTTTATCTCTGTATTCCCAATAGGGCAGATCATCACTATAACTATCACTATCATATAAAAAACCGCCATCATCAAAAACTAAATCTCTAGTGTTAGGGCTACATCGACCTGTATACCAACCCAAAGGTCTTGAGCC
>JACWDH010000066.1 GCA_014654235.1 Pelagibacterales bacterium SAG-MED10
TGATTTTCGTTTTCTGAAATTTTTTCTTTGCAAGCTTCAACTAATTGATTTGCACCTCTAATCATACATGGTGTAGTTGTGCAAACTTGAACAAAATATTTTCCAACAGGTGATAGGTTATACATAGTATAGAAGGTCGCGACCTCATAAACTTTTATGTAGGGCATATCTAAAAATTTTGCGATATATTTCATTGCTACTAGAGGTATCCAATTATCGTTCTGTTTTTGAGCAATATATAAAAGAGCCATAACTGCACTTTGTTGTTTACCTTTAGGATATTTAGAAACGATTTTATTCGCCTCCTCCAATGAAGATGAATTAAATTCAAAAACTTCTGGTTGATTTTTTGAAGGTCTTCTCAAACTCATCTATCCACCTCTCCAAATACTATATCCAAGGAACCCAAAACTGCTGGAACATCTGCTAACATATGACCTTTAATTAAATAATCCATTGACTGAAGATGTGAAAATCCTGGAGCTCTTATTTTACATTTGTAAGGCTTATTAGATCCATCTGAAATCAAATAAACACCAAATTCACCTTTAGGAGCTTCAACAGCAGTGTAAATTTCGTCTTTAGGGACACGGTAGCCTTCAGTAAAAAGTTTAAAATGATGAATAAGGGCTTCCATTGATTGTTTAATCTCTTTTTTCGATGGTGGACTTATTTTTCCATCTAATGATTTAATTGGCCCTTTTTCCATTTTTGATAGACATTGTTTTATGATTGAAACACTTTCTTTCATTTCTTCTATTCTACATAAGTATCTATCATAGCAATCTCCATTTTTACCAACTGGTATTTTAAATTCTAATTGTTCATAGCAATCATATGGTTGAGATTTTCTTAAATCCCATGGAACTCCAGATCCTCTAATCATAACGCCAGAGAAAGAATAGTCTAAAGCATCCTCTTTTGTAACAACACCTATATCCACATTTCTTTGTTTAAAAATTCTATTATCAGTTAATAAGCTTTCCAAATCATTAATAATTTTTGGAAATGTTTCACAAAATTTTGCAATATCTTCCTCTAGTCCTTGAGGTAAATCTTGATGAACACCACCAGCTCTAAAATAATTTGCATGAAGTCTAGAACCTGATGCTCTCTCATAAAAAGTCATTAATGTTTCCCGTTCTTCAAAACCCCATAAAGATGGAGTTAATGCCCCTACATCAAGAGCTTGTGTAGTAACATTTAAAATATGACTTAAAATTCTTCCTATCTCACAAAAAATTACTCTTATGTACTGAGCTCTGATTGGGACATCAATTTTAAGAACCTTCTCA
>JACWDH010000067.1 GCA_014654235.1 Pelagibacterales bacterium SAG-MED10
AATTTTTTTAAATAATCTTCACTAAATTCTTTGTCTTCAATTTTTGAATATTCTAATTTAAATTTATTTTTCTTAAGACTATCTGCGTAGGATCGCATAGAAGATAAGAACAAAAGAATTTTTTGCTTATGGTGTTTTTCATAGGTACATAAACCTTTATCTTCTGCCATAAAGAAAGTATGGTCTTTTTTGAAGCGGTCGATGTATTTTGTTGGAAATAATTGATTACCAAGTATAAAAAATAACTTCATGGTTAAATATAACTAATAAAATTTTTTATGTCAGAAAAATATCTTATTTTTGGTGCGACAGGATCTATTGGCTCTAGTCTTGCTGAACAATTAAAAAGCTCTGGTTATGATATTCATTTAGTTGCCAGGAACGAAAGTGAAGTAAGCGCTTTAGCTGATAAGCTAGGATGTCCATTCACACTTGCAGATGTTTTAGAGGAAGGATTTATAGAAAAAGTTAAAACCGATGTACCAGAAATAAAAGGTATTGCTTATTGTGTTGGTTCTATTGATTTAAAACCATTACGAATGGTGAAAGAGGAAGATTTCAATAAATGTATGAAGCTAAATTTATATTCAGCAGTTGAGGCAATCCAGGGTTATCAAGAGAGTTTGAAAAAAAATAAAGGCTCAATTGTTTTATTTTCAACTGTTGCTGCACAGAGGGGTTTTACTAACCACGCAATCATCGCATCTGCAAAGGCAGCTGTTGAAGGTTTAACTGTTTCTCTTGCTGCTGAATTTGCTCCAAATATCAGAGTAAATTGTGTTGCTCCAAGTCTTACCAAATCTAAAATTGCGGAACCAATGCTAAAAAATACAGCTATTGCAGAAGGAATAGCAAAAGCTCACCCTCTTAAAAGATTAGGAGAAGGAAAAGACTCTGCATCACTTGCAAAATTTTTAATTACAGAAGATAGTTCCTGGGTTACCGGTCAGATAATTGCAGTTGATGGTGGTAGATCTAAACTTTCATAAAGTGATTAGATATTTTTTATATATAATTTTTTTTACTTTTATTAGTTCAAATAGTTTTTCGAATGATTTTAATTTTAAAAAAATTGCAGATCTCGATGATCCTTGGGGGTCATCTTTTATAAATAAAGATGAGCTATTAGTTACTGAAAAAAGTGGAAAAATTAAAATTATAAACATTCTTTCAAAAGAAATTTTCGAGGTTAAACATAATTTAGATTTTTTAGTAGTTGGTCAAGGTGGGTTGCTAGATATTATTTATCAAGACAATACGGTTTGGATTTCATACTC
>JACWDH010000068.1 GCA_014654235.1 Pelagibacterales bacterium SAG-MED10
CGTTTGCAATCGATGATGATGTTTTAAAAACAGAACTAAATCCAAAAGGAAATAAGTCAATGAAGCTGGAGTCTTTAGCAAGATTAAATGGTTTCGAATCTGCTGGAGCTCACTCAGCATTATTTGATACAGAACTTACTGTTAAGGTTTTAGATTTAATTAAAAAAAAACAGCCAACCCTTTGGCAAGAATATTTTAAAACAAGTAGTAAAGTAATTGTTGAAAACATGGTTAAGCAAGAAAAGATATTTACATTGAATGAGTATTTTTATGGAACAAGTCGATTATATTTGTGCGCTCCACTTCACCCAAATGCTTGTATGCATCCAGTTTATAAGTGGGGACAAGCAGTAGATCTTAGAGTTGATATTGAGGCTATCCAAAAACTAAATTACGAAGACTTAAAAAAAGAGATGAAAAAATCTCCTAAGTTTTTAAGAACTATCAGATCAAATAAAGCTCCTATAATTTTAGATCCAAGTTTTGGAATGAAAGTTGAGCCGTACAGTAAGCTTGACCCTAACTTAATTAAAAAAAGAGCTGAACTAGTTAAAAGTAATGAAAAGTTTTCACAAGATGTTTGCAATATTTTAAGAGAAGCTGCTGAAGAAAAAATGGAAACTTCTTCACAAGAAGATATCGAACCAGAAGAATCTATTTATTCTGGAGGATTTACCTCTGCTAAAGATCAAGCTTTATTTCCTAAATTTCATACAGGCGATTGGAATGAAAAGTTTGCACTATTAGATAAATTTGAAGATGAAAGATTGGTTACTTTTGGTCATGGATTGATATTTAATGAGGCACCTGAAATTCTACCAAAAGAAATTCATAAAAAAATAAAACGACGTATAGCTTCAAGAATTCTAAGTACTAATAAGGAGAAATGGTGGACAATTTCTGCATTTTATTCAGAGTGCGATGAGATTAGAGAAAATGAAGATAAGATGTTTTCCTTCAAAACAGTAGATGAAAAGCTTAAATTTCTTGATGGAATTAATGATTATGTGATGAATCTAGAGCAAAAGTATTCAGACGCATAATTTTATAAATCAAAAAAATTTATTTTTGCCCATTGAATAATCAATTGAATCAATTATATCAGTAATATGCTTAATGATTTTAAAGACGATGATTTTGATAGTAAAATAAAAAACGAAGATATTTCAGTTATCCAGTTCAGCGCTGCTTGGTGTGGACCATGTAAAGCTCTTGTTCCAGTAATGACTAAGCTTTCAGACGAATATAAAGATAAAGCTGGTTTCTAT
>JACWDH010000069.1 GCA_014654235.1 Pelagibacterales bacterium SAG-MED10
ATGAATTAAAAAAAAATTTAGGTAAAAACTTTGCCTATAAGTTAGCTATCTAAAAATTATGTCAAAAACCATTTCATTATTAAGTGCTTTATTATGCACTTTTATTTGGGGAACTACCTTTATTGCCCAAGATACTGGAATGGATGAAATTGGACCCTTTACGTTCAATGCAGTGAGATTTTTTGTAGGATTTTTGGCAATAGCACCTTTAGTTATTTTGTTTGAGATAAAGAAATTTAAATCAGAATTTAGATTAGATTTTAAAACATTTGTCATACTCTCACTTTTAATTGGTCTATCTCTCTTTTTAGGATCTGCCTTACAACAAGTTGCTTTATTATACACAGATGTAGCTAATGCAGCGTTCTTTACTATTTTTTATGTTCCTATGGTCCCAATTATTATTTTTTTATTTAAAAGAAAATCTATTCATTGGAGTGTATGGCCATCAGTAATATTATGTTTAATAGGTGGTTATTTATTAACAAATTTTTATGATGCAACGGTAAGACTTGGCGATACTCTTGTAGTGTTTGGAGCTTTATTTTGGAGCACTCATATAATCTTTACCGGCATTATTGTTACTAAATATAATTTGCCGCTTACACTAGGAGCAGTCCAAACATTAATCGTGGCCGTATCCTCTTTTTTTGTAGGTTTTATTTACGAGGAGTTTATCTTTGAAAATATTTTGAAGGAGATTGACTCAATTTTGTATGCAGGTATTTTTTCAGGTGGTTTTGCTTTTGTATTACAAATTTATGCTCAAAAGAATATATCTCCTGCTCCGGCTGCTATTATTTTTTCCTTAGAGGGTGTATTTGCAACTATTGCTGCTTGGTTTTTACTTGATCAAATTCTTGGTATAAATAATTTATTAGGCTGCTTTTTTATTTTGTGTGGTGTCTTGTTATCACAATTATTACCTTTAATTAAAAAAACTATCTAAAAATAAATTATTGCAAATAAGATTAAAGATATAACTATTCTATAAGTAACAAAAATATTTAAAGAAAATTTATTTAGATAATTTAAGAAAAATTTAACTGTAACATATGAAAATAAAAAGGATAATATTACAGCAATTATAATTAAATAATTTAGTTCTATTGGTTCATTAAATGCATCTTTAAGTCCTAGAAAACTTGCACCTGCTAATGCAGGTATGGAAAGTAAAAATGAAATTTTTCCTGAATCCACTCTGTTAAAATTTAAAAATCTAGCTGCTGTCATTGTAATTCCTGCCCTACTTACACCAGGTATCAAAG
>JACWDH010000007.1 GCA_014654235.1 Pelagibacterales bacterium SAG-MED10
ACGGTTTGGATTTCATACTCGGAAAATAGATCAAACTGGAAAACAAGTACTTCAATTGCAAAGGCAATGTTTGATAAAAGAGAGTTAAAATTTGAAAATATCTTTAAGGCGAATCCTCCAATTGACTCGGGTTATCATTTTGGATCAAGACTGGCTATTAAAGACAATTATTTATTTGCATCTGCTGGTGAAAGAGGACAGGGTATGATTGCACAAGATCCATCTCAACATCCTGGAAGTATTATTAGAATTCATCTAGATGGAAGTATTCCAAAAGATAATCCTAAGTTTGAAGGAAAATCAGATTGGCTCCCAGAAATATATCAAATAGGTATTAGAAACCCTCAAGGTTTAGCCCTATCTCCTTTTGATGGAAAAATTTATATGAGTAATCACGGCGCTAAAGGAGGCGACTGGTTTGGTGAGGCAAAAAAAGGTGAAAACTACGGATGGAAAATTTTAGGTTGGGGTGGAACAAATTACTCAGGCAGCAAAATTGGACCAAAATGGAAGCCTGGATTTACAAAAGCTATTAAATACTGGGTTCCTTCAATTGCAACTAGTGCCATCACAATTTACAAAGGTTCAGAATTTAAAGAATGGAATGGTCTCGCTTTGGTAACTTCTTTGAAAGATAAATCCCTTAGAGCTCTTGATTTTAGTGACCTATCAAATGTTAAAGAAAGTCTAATTTTTAAAAATAAAATTGGAAGGCTAAGAGATATCCAGGTTCATCCTGAAAATGGTAAAATTTATTTTTTAGCGAATGATAGTTTGTGGTTAATGCAAAAAAATTAAAGAATTGTTATTCTATGCATAATTCTATTACCTTTAAAAGGTGTTGCTTGATGCAACATGGATCTGTTATCCCAAATGGCTAATTGATTTTTTTCCCATTCCAGTGAATGTTGAAATTTTTTTTTAATTTGGTGTTTGAATAATTTTTTTTTTAAATCAACTTCATTTTTAATTTTTGGCTGAAATCCAACTAAATGACCTGGGCTAGAATAGATTGCATAATTTGAACTTATTTTTCTTATAATTTTATGAGTAGATTTTAATTCTTTTATTTTTTTCCCTTTCTCTTTTACTCTCTCTTTTGTGGTAATTGAAATTGGACCCTCAGAGGAATAAACCCCCTTTAAACTTGATAATTTTCGTTTCATAGGTTCAGTTAGATTTTTAAAAGCATGATATTGTGAACAAAACTCTGTATTTGCTTTTCCTTTTTTGGGAACTAATTTTGATAACAACATAGTAAATCTTGGTGGTTTTTTTGTATAAATAGAATCCGTGTGAAACTGTTCACCAAAACTTGGCCCTTTATCGCTTTCTTTTCTTTGAACAACAGTTATCTGAGGATATTTTTTGTTTAATCCTTTTAACCTTGGATAATCTGCAAGTTTTCCAAAATTTTTAGCAAACTCAACATAATGTTTAGAGGAAAGATTTTGTCTTCTAAAAAAAATCATCCCATATTTATTTAAAGCATTAATAATGATTTTGAAATTTTCTTTTGAAAGTTTTTGAAGATCAGTGTCAATCTCAGCCCCAATATTATTTTTATTGGGAATAATTCTTATCATCTTAAGAATTTAGTAATTTGTTTTTTGCTTTCTCAAACTCTTCTTGGGTTAACACTCCACTTTCACGCAAACTATTTAATTTTGCTAACTCATCACCTAATGAACTATTGTCGGTTGAAATGGTTGATTTAGTCTCCGCTTCGATCTCTTCTTTTTCTGCTCTATTGGCTTCTTTAGCATTAAATCCGTTCATGATTGCCATACCACCTAAATATAATACATAAGCCATAATTGGTATTACTAAGCCAAAAAAAATTATTTTTTCCATAAACTAATCTTCGTCTTCCTCTCTCCATTTTTTTTCGTACAATAAGTAAGCTGCATAAACTACTGAAACTGTACCTACAATCATTCCATAATCAAAACCTGTTTGTTGGTCGTGAAGGTACCAACCCAGTTGAGTGGCTCCAATTGTTGGAAAAGTTAATAAAAGAAAAATTATGGCAATCCTGTATGGATACTTTGGTTTTTTCATATCTTAGATTAACAGAATAAATTGTGAGATTTAATTGCTAAATTTGCGTTCTTTTGAAACACTCTATGGTATTTTTCAATAAACAAGCGATTGTCATTGGGCCTACACCACCTGGAACCGGCGTTAAAGCTTTTGCATTTTTAGAAACTTCATCAAAATCCACATCCCCAACAATTCCTTTGTCAGTTTTATTAATACCAACATCAATAACAATAGTATCTTTTTTAACCCAATCGCCTTTAACAAGTTCTGGAATTCCAACTGCTGCAACTATTATATCTGCTTCTAAACATTCAGCTTTTAAATCTTTAGTTTTTGAATGAGTAATTGTTACTGTACAATTTTCTTTTAAGAGAAGTTGGGTCATTGGCTTTCCATTTAAATTTGATCTTCCAACTATTACTGCTTTTTTTCCATTTAAATTAGGTTCAACTTTTTTGATCAATAAATAGCAACCCAAAGGAGTACATGGTACTGAACTTTCATATCCAGAAGAAAGATTTCCAACATTCATTGGATGAAAACCATCAACATCTTTTGAGGGTAAAATTGTTTCAATTACTTTTTGTTTATCAATATGTTTTGGAAGTGGCAGTTGAACTAGAATTCCTGAAACTGTCTCATCCTTATTTAATTCTTTAATTTTTTCTAATACTGTTTTTTCCTCGACTGAATCTGGATATTTAATAACTTCAGATTTTAAACCTACTTCATTAGCTGATTTTTCTTTGTTACGTACATAAATTTGGCTTGGAGTTAAATCACCTATAAGAATGACTGTTAAGCCAGGTACTTTATTGTACTTTGCTTTTAATCCTGTGACTTCATGCTTAAGCTCTTGTCTTAATTCTGCAGCAGCTTTCTTCCCATCTATTAAAATCATTTTATCCTTCTAAAAAATCATTGGCGCGATGTAGAGCTTCATACACATTTCAATAAACCAAATCAATAGTAGAAGAATTATGGGAGATATGTCTAAAGATCCTAAATTAGGTATAAAACGTCTGATTTTGTTTAAAATTGGATCTGTAAGTCTGTAGGTTAATTCTAAAAGAGAATAAACAAATCTGTTTTGGGTATTTAAAACGTTAAAGGCAATTAACCAACTCACAACTACATTTGCTATTACAACATATGAGTAAAGTTTTAGAATTTGTAAAACTAAATAAAAAATTGCTATCATTTTTTTTCGACATAAATCGACTGACTTGGGAAAGCAAAAGAAGCACCATTTTTCTCAACTATCTGTTTAATTTCAATTGCTAATCTCTCTTTCACTTCTAGAGAATTACTCCAACTATTAGAGTTCGTAAAACACCTCACCAGTAAATCAATAGAACTATCTGAAAATTTTTCTATTCTAACAGCAACTCCTGTTGCTTGATTAAAGTCTTCACTTTTATTTATATATTGTTCTATCTCGTCTCTTACTTTTTTTAATTGCTCTATTGTAGAGTCATACTGAAGAGTAATAATCCACCTCACCCTCCAATTTGAAGTTTCACTTACATTTATGACTGCATTTTCTGCAAACTGAAAGTTTGGAATAATTGCTAGAGACTTATCAAACTTTCTAATTGTTGTTGACCTAAAGCCAATTTTTTCAACTATCCCTTCTATTATTCCATCAACTGCTATCCAATCTCCAATTTTAAATCTTTTTTCAACTAATACTAAAATTCCTGAAATTAAATTTTTAAATAAATCTTGTGCACCTAAAGCCACTGCAACACCAAACAAACCAAGACCTGCAATAATTGGGCCAATTTTAATTCCCCATAACTCAAGAACTGCAGCTAAACCAAGTATAAAAATTAATACTTTTAAGGACTTTATTATCCATCCAATAAGTTCTCTTGTTAAAAGTTTATCTAGTCCACTTAATATATAAGATACAGGTTCGATTATTTGATGAATAACCCAAAATATTAAAATGGTTATCAATGTTCTATTAATAGTATCTACTACATCTCTACCCTCTGCAGAAAAAGTCATGTAATAGCTTGCAATAAAAAAACCTAAAACGATTGGTAAAAATCTTGCCGGGCCTTCTAAAGCGCGAACGAAAGTATCGTCCAATTTGTTTGTGGTTCTTTTAGAAATAATTTCTAATTTTTTAATAACTAATTTACTGATCAGGCCTCTAAAAATGAGAAAAACTAAAAAAATAGCAATACCAATTACGATTTGAAAAATATCAACTCCAAGAATGCCCTGATTCCAAACTGATAAAAATATATCAGAAAAATTATTTATTATGTCCATGGCTAAATTTTATATAACAAAAACTCCTCTTCTCCAGGATTAAAAAGAAATATCTTTTTCCATTTAATTTCGTTCAGTATTGATGAGGTTTTTTCACCTATACACATTAAATTCGTATCCATCCAAAGACTTTCTAATTGATAAATTTTGATAAAGTTTAAAAAGCTTGATCCGCTGTTTTGAGAGTAAACATAGACCATATCAGGCATATTTTGTTTTAATTCTCTAATAAAGTCCTCATTAAAATTATGATTATGGTTGACCCTATAATTTATAATCCTCTTGATACTATAACCTTCTTTTAATAACTGCTGGTCAAGATCAACTGATATCATTTCTCCACTCACATAAAGTAATTGTCCGTCAGAAGAGCCATGATTTTGTAAAATTAATTCTTTTAAATTTGAAACATTGCCTTCAGCTGCAATTGTATTTTGAAAACCAAAACTTCTTGCTTTTTTTTCAGTTGCCTCTCCTACACAGAAACATTTAATAGTCTTATTAATTTCATCATGATTTAAAAATTTTACAGCATTAGCACTAGTGAAAATAACTCCATTAAAGTCTGCAAAATTTATTTCGTCGTGAACTACTTCTTCAACACTTAATAACGGAAGGTGTGAAACTTGATGACCTAAGGATTTGAATTTGACAATCATTTCAGAGCAGTCTTCCAAAGGTCTTGTTAGTAAAATATGCATATTATCTTTTATAAGAATTATTAGATTTTGTTTTTAAAATTTGACCTACTTCTCTACCAATTTGGCTGAAGTCTTCAACTTTGCCAGTTTTTTTTTCATAATATCTTTTTGAACCATCTAAAGAAAATAATTCAGCCTCAACTGTAATTTTATCACCTTCTATTACAGAGTGTGCTCCAACTGCAGTTTCACAATCTCCTTCCAAAACTTTTAAAATATTTCTCTCAACATGTGCTCTCATAAATGTTTCACCATGATTTATTTTTTTCAAAACTGAGATTATTTCCTCATCATCCTCTCTACATTGAAGTGCAATTATACCTTGTCCAGCACTTGGAATTATTTTTTCAGGAGAAAATATTTCTGAAATTTCACTATCAAAATTCAAAAATTTAATTCCTGCACAGGATAAGATTATTGCATCATAGGTTCCATCTTTAAGTTTTTGAATTCGTGTATCAACATTCCCTCTAATGAGTTTACATTCAAGATCTGATCTGATTTTTTTAATTTGATATTCTCTTCTAAAAGATGATGTTCCAATTATAGAATTTTTTTTTAATTCACTTAATTTTTGTTTATTGATCGTGATAAGAATTTCTCTTGGATCATTTCTTTCTAAAAATGCATCTGTTTTAAGACCTTGAGTTTCAAAAGCTGGCATATCTTTAAGAGCATGAACTGCAATATCAATATTATTATCTTGAAGTTCTTTTTCAATATTGCTTGAAAATAATCCTTTCCCGCCAACTTCTGACAATCTTACATCCTGTATCTCATCTCCTTTTGTAGTAATTTTTTTTATTACAACATCTTCATCACTTAGATCAGTACTTTTGACAATTTGATCTTTGGCTTTTTGGGCATAAAGCATAGCTAGCTTACTCCCTCTAGATCCAATGATAATTTTTCTATTCATAAATATATTTATTTCTTACTTGTATTGAGATTGTACAATTATTAAAAACTATTTGAATGAGCAAAAAACCCTTAATTCTCGGAATAGAAACAAGCTGTGATGAGACAGCTGCATCAATAATAACTGAAAATGAACTGGGAAAGCCTGTAGTTTTATCAAGTGTTGTTTCAAGCCAAGTTGAAGTTCATAAAGAATTCGGAGGAGTAGTTCCAGAATTAGCTGCACGAGCACATATTGATAAAATTGATTGGATTGTTCAAAAAGCTATTGATGACAGTGGAAAAAAAATTAATGAAATTGATGCTGTGGCATCCACTGCAGGACCTGGTTTGATTGTCTGTCTGTCTGTTGGTTTAAGTTTTGGAAAAGCTTTTGCAGCTTCAATAAATAAACCCTTTATAGCAGTTAACCACCTAGAGGGTCATGCATTAAGTCCTAAGTTGAATTCAAATTTAAACTATCCCTATTTACTTTTGTTGATCTCAGGTGGACATTCACAATTTTTAAATGTTCAAGGATTAGGAAAATATAAAAGATTAGGAACAACCATTGACGATGCTTTGGGAGAAGCATTTGATAAAACTGCAAAACTTTTAGGTATTGAATTTCCAGGTGGTCCACAAATTGAAATTTTAGCAAAAAAAGGTGATCCTAATAAATATGATTTACCAAAACCTATTTTTAGTAAAGGTGGTTGTAATTTGTCTTTTGCTGGTCTTAAAACGGCAGTGTTAAGAATAACCAAAAATATTAAAACAGATCAGGAAAAATTTGATCTAGCTGCATCTTTTCAAAGAACTATAGAGGAAATTTTATATAAAAAAACTAAAGTTGCTTTTAAAGAATTTGAAAAACAAAATGGTCTAACCGAAAAAAATTTTGTAGTTGCTGGAGGAGTAGCTGCTAATAAAAATATTAGAAATATGCTAATCAGTTTATGTGAGAAGGAAAATTACCAAAGTATTTTTCCACCAATAGAACTTTGTGGAGATAATGCCGCCATGATAGCAATGGTTGGTTTAGAGAAATTTAAATTAAAAGAGTTTAGTCAATTAGATCATCCTGCAAAACCTAGATGGCCCCTTGATGAGAATGCTGCTTTTTTGAAAGGTGCTGGAGTTCAATTATAATGCAATATTGGTTAATGAAATCTGAGCCAGATGTATGGTCTATTGATCAACAGATAAAGTCAGGTACCAAAGGGGCACCGTGGGATGGGGTAAGAAATTATCAGGCTGCAAAAAATTTAAAAACAATGAAAAAAGGTGACCTTTGTTTTTTTTATCATTCAAATATTGGTAAAAAAATTGTAGGTATTGTTGAAGTCATTAAAGAACACTATTTAGACAAAACTGATAAAAGTGGGCGCTTTGTTGCTGTTACAGTTAAGTTTAAAAAGAAATTAGCAAAGCCGGTTACCTTAGAAGATATAAAAAAACATAAGGAATTAGGCAATTTAGCGTTGATTAAACAGAGCAGACTATCTGTAATGCCAATCGATTATAAAAGCTGGAAAATTATAAATAACATGAGTAGAATTTAAAAAAAAAATTTTCACATGCCTAAAAAAAAGAAAAAAAAATCTAAAGTAAAAAAAAAATCTTCTAAAAAAGTTAAGAAAAAAACTAAAGTAAAAAAGGTTTCAAAAAAAATCAAAAAAAAAGCAAAAAGCAAAAAAGAAAATGGCTCTTCTCCTCCCGAAATAGTTATAAAAACTAAACCTGAATGGGTAAAAGCAAGTTTAGCAAATAAAAGTAAGTACCAACAAAAATATTCACAATCTATCAAAAGTAACGATGATTTTTGGAGAAAAGAAGGAAAAAGAATTACTTGGATAAAACCTTATAGGAAAATCAAAGACGTTAAGTACAGCACTAAAGAAGTAAAAATTAAATGGTATGAAGATGGAACTTTGAATGCTTCAGCTAACTGTATTGATAGACATTTAAAAGATAAAAAAGATAAAACTGCAATTATTTGGGTAGGCGATGATCCAAAAGATAGTCAAAAAATTACTTATAAACAATTACACCAAAAAGTTTCCAAAGCTGCAAATGGTTTAAAAAAACTTGGAATTAAAAAAGGAGATCGAGTTACAATTTATTTAACCATGATCCCAGAGCTTGCAATTTTAATGTTAGCATGTGTTAGAATTGGAGCAGTCCACTCAATAATATTTGGTGGTTTTTCTGCAGAATCGATTTCAGGAAGAGTAAATGATTGCGAATCTGAATATATAATCACTGCTGATGAGGGAGTTAGAGGAGGAAAAACTATTCCATTGAAATATACAACCGATGAAGCTCTCACAAGTTGCCCGAATGTAAAAAAATGTATTGTGGTTAAACGAACAGGAAATTACATCAATTGGAATGAAGAAAGAGATGTTTGGTATCATGATTTAATTAAAGATGTTTCAAATCATTGTGAGCCTGAAGAAATGAATGCTGAGGATCCTTTATTTATTTTATATACCTCAGGATCAACTGGTAAACCAAAAGGAGTTCTTCATACTACGGGTGGGTATATGGTATATGCATCAATGACCCATCAATATATTTTTAACTATAAGCCAAAAGATATTTATTGGTGTACTGCTGATATTGGATGGGTAACAGGGCATAGTTATATAATTTATGGACCCCTTGCTAATGGTGCTACAACTATAATGTTTGAGGGAATTCCTAATTATCCTGACACTTCAAGGTGGTGGCAGATCGTTGATAAATATAAAGTTAATATTTTCTATACTGCTCCAACAGCAATCAGAGCTTTAATGCGTGAGGGTGATAAGCCAGTTAAAAAAACCTCTAGAAAGTCTCTTAAATTGCTTGGCACTGTTGGTGAACCGATTAATCCAGAGGCTTGGATGTGGTATTACAAAACAGTTGGGAACTCAAAGTCACCAATTGTAGATACTTGGTGGCAAACGGAAACAGGTGGAATACTAATAGCCCCTCAAACTGGAGCTATTCCATTAAAACCTGGTTCAGCTACAAAACCGTTCTATGGAATTAAGCCTGTTATCGTTGATAAAAACGGCAAAGAGATAAAAGGCGCTGGCGAAGGAAGGCTTTGTATTGCTCAATCATGGCCAGGTCAAATGAGAACTGTTTATGGAGACCATCAAAGATTTATCGACACTTATTTTTCTCAGTTTAATGGTAAATATTTTACTGGTGATGGCTGTAGAAGAGATAAAGATGGATATTACTGGATCACAGGACGAGTTGATGATGTAATTATTGTATCTGGACATAATCTAGGTACTGCTGAGATTGAAAGTGCATTTGTTGCTCATCCAAAAGTTGCTGAAGCAGCTGTAGTTGGTTATCCACACGATATTAAAGGAAATGGTTTGTATTGTTATGTCACTTTAAATGCAGGAGAAACTGAAAATGGAGATCTTGAAAGAGATTTAAAACTTTGGGTCAGAAAACAAATTGGGCCTCTAGCAACCCCAGACTTAATACACTTTACTCCAGGTCTTCCAAAAACTAGATCAGGTAAAATAATGAGAAGAATTTTGAGAAAGATTGCTGCAAATGAACATGGACAATTAGGTGACACCACTACTTTAGCTGATCCAAGTGTTGTCGATAGCTTGGTCGATAATAGAAAAAATATTTAAAACTGAACTAAGTTCTGAAATTCTTGTTTAATCACATCCCACTTTAATATCATAGAGTTTAGGACAATTTTACGATCTAGGGTTTTTAACTCATCAGCAATTGGTGCCCATTTATATAATGAGAGTGCACTTGGATTAAATGGTAAATCTGTATAATAGGTATTCCAATTTATATTTAAAAGTCTTTCATCAAAATCCTTACGAGCTTGATCAATAATATCTAAAGGCATTTTATTTGAAATTTCATCATCTAAAATTTTATTAAAAATCTCTTTTGCCTTATCAGTGTCTTGAAAATTGAAATTAACCCTCAAATAAGAGAAAGTAAAAAGAGATAAATCTTGAAGTGCTACAGAATAAATATTCCATTTCGCAAGATTAACTGAGCCCATAAACTTATCATTCTCAAAATGAAGAACATACCGAGTTCCCATTCGAGTTTTTAAATAATTATACAAAGTTACTTGGGTTACCCATGCGGATTTAGTTTGAATAAAGGTTTCAAGTTCATCTAAACTTTTTATTTTTTTTTTGGGAATGAACGCTTTAAACATTGCGAACAAATATGTCTTAAAATCAGTTGCTGTTAAATCTTTCCAGGTTAGCTTGTATTTTGACATAATCTGAGCCGTATGTGGCATTTATACCCTAAAAAAGTCAGTAAATAAGTACCTATTATGGTTAAATTTAGGTCTTTTCAAAACCCTCATAATGGTTATGGTTTTGCCAGTTATAACTAAATAGAGAGGTAAATATGTCAAATCAAGAAAAACATTGGGAGAAATCCAGAGGTTTGCTGATGATAACGTTAGCAATCTGGTTTGTATTCTCAATTGGCATCTTCCTTTTTGGAGCTGAAATGAACGAGGTCACAGGACCTTTCGGTTATCCGTGGACATATTGGTTTACGTGTCAGGGATCTCTTGGAGCATTTGTAATCCTTATTTTCTGGTTTGCGAATAGACAAGAAAAGATCGACGAAGAGTTCGGCTTTAGCGAAAGAGAGGATGAATAATGAAAAGTACTAATTTCATTGATAACTTGCCTAAAGTTTATGGAATCTATACCGGAGGGTTTATAGGTTTTATAATTTTAATGGCAATTGCAGAACAGATGGGTATGTCTGCGAAGGCGATCGGTATCGCTTTTGTGGCATTTACTGTATTCATCTATGCATTAATCGGTTGGCTATCAAGAACAGCCCAAGCGGATGCATATTACGTAGCTGGAAGGCAGGTACCAACAGTATTCAACGGAATGGCCACAGCAGCAGACTGGATGTCTGGTGCTTCATTCGTTGCAATGGCTGGAGGTATTTACTTTAAAGGTTACGGTTATATGGCTCTACTTGTAGGTTGGACTGGTGGTTACGTGTTAGTTGCATCTTTATTAGCACCATACTTAAGAAAATTTGGCTGTTACACAGTTCCAGATTTTATAGGTACAAGATACGGTGGTAATTTGGCTAGGTTTAGTGCGGTAGTGGTTTTAACCGTTGCTTCATTTACTTATGTAACAGCACAAATTAACGCTACAGGTACTATTGCATCTGTTGCTCTTGATATCCCATTCCAATACGCAGTTTATATTGGACTAATAAGTATTTTATTATGTTCAATGTTAGGTGGTATGAGAGGGGTAACTTGGACACAGGTTGCACAATATATCGTACTAATTATAGCTTACTTACTTCCAGTATTCTGGATCAGTAACAAAATAGGTGCGGGTTTCTTCCCTCACTTTATGTTGGCTGATGAAGTGGCTAGAATTGGTGAGTTAGAGGCACAATTTGGGTTTGTTAAAAACTCAGCTGCTGATCTAGCAACGGTACCTAAAGGCTTAGCAGGAATAACTAAAGCTCACTCTGCAGTTAACGCAACACCTTGGGCATTTATTTCATTAGCATTGGCGATGATGATGGGAACAGCATCATTACCTCACGTGATGATGAGATACTTTACTACTCCAAGCGTAAAAGCAGCTAGAAAATCAGTAGGTTGGTCACTATTCTTTATCTTCCTACTTTATTCTTCTGCTCCAATGTTAGCTACACTATCTAAATTATCTTTGTTGGATCCGAATTTATCTACGGGTATTATCGGTAAATCAATAGCAGAGGTTCAAGCGATAGATTGGTATCAAAACTGGAATGCAGCAAACCTAATGTTTGTCAGCGACTTTAACGGAAATGGGACTGTTGAATTAAACGAGTTCTTCATGGGTGGTAAGGCCGTTGTATTAGCAACACCAGAGATAGCTGGATTACCTTACGTAATCTCAGGTCTGGTTGCCGCTGGAGGTATGGCAGCTGCCATGTCAACAGCCGATGGTTTGATTCTAGCAATTGCAAACGCTATATCACATGATGTTTACTATAAGATCATTGATCCAAAAGCGGAAACTGCAAAACGATTAGTTGTTGCAAGGGTATTACTTGTAGTAATTGGTTTTGCTGGAGCAACGATTGCGGCAATGGAGATCCAGGGTATTTTAGGTTCGGTTATCTGGGCATTTGACTTTGCGATGTCTGGATTGTTCTTCCCACTTGTACTTGGTGTATGGTGGAAGAGAGCTAACAGACAAGGTGCTATTGCTGGTATGTTAGGAGGTCTAGCTGCTGGTACTTGGTACTTAGTTTGGGTACGAACTGGTGGAAGTGGATTCTTAGGAATTACTCAATTAACATTTGGTATCTTTGGATCAGCTGTTAGTTTGGTTGCAATGGTGGTTGTGAGTTTAATGACTCAAGAGCCAGACAAAGCAACTCAAAAAATGGTTGATGAGGTACGTGTACCAAGTGGTAAAACAATTCTTGGAAAACAGTAAATAAACTTTATAAGGGGCGATTAATTTCGCCCCTTTTCTTTCTTTTCATTTTCAAATATAAATCTTAAATGTCAGCAAACTTTCATCCGTTTATATATTTTATTGATTATTTTTTTGGGATAATCATGTGGACATTAATTGGTCGAGTTGCAATGAACATTTTTCAAAGAGAAGACTCTGAATTTTTTTTTATGAAAGTATTCGTTAAATATACAAATCCTTTAATCAGACTATTTAAGCCTCTGACCCCATCGTTCATTATTGGGCCTTTGGTACCTTTATATGTGGCTTGGTTTTTTTATATGATTAGATTTTATTTAATGCCTTGGATCTTGGGCTATTCTGTTATGGGGATGTTATCATTTCCTCTCGAAAGTGAAATATCGAGACAAATTTATCAATTTTTTGATTCAATTAAATTTTAAAAATTGATACTAGTAAACCTAGCTATCAATGAAAAATATACAAATTTCACCCTCAATTTTATCTGCTGATTTTAGTAAATTAGGTATTGAAATTAAAAGATTAGAAGAAGGTGGTGCTGATATGATCCACGTGGATGTTATGGATGGTCATTTTGTTCCAAATCTAACCATTGGTCCCCCAGTTATTAAAGCCCTTCGAAAGCACTGCTCTTTAAAGTTTGATGTACACTTGATGATTTCACCGGTGCATAAATACATAGAAGCATATGCAGACGCAGGAGCGGATATCATCACAATTCACCCTGAAGCCACTCAAAATTTGGGAGAATCAATTAAAACGATTAAAGATTTAAAAAAGAAGGTCGGAGTTTCTCTAAATCCAGAGTCGAGAATTGAACTAATTACTGAATTTTTAGATCAAATAGATTTGGTTTTAATCATGAGTGTTAATCCAGGTTTTGGAGGTCAAAAATTTATGCCAGAGGTTCTAGATAAAATTAAACAACTTAAAAAAATTCAACAAGAAAAAAATTTGAACTTTGATATTGAAATAGATGGTGGAATAAATTTTGAAAATTGCAAAATTGCTATTGATGCTGGAGCAAATATTCTTGTTTCAGGCACAACTGTATTCAAAAGTAATGACGGAGATATAAAAAAGAATATTGATTTATTAAAACTAAAATAAGTTAATGATTGATGCAAATTCTTTAGGCTTTTTTGGCCAATTTTATTTTGGTTTAAAAGATAATTTTAAAAAAATTTATCAAAATTCTAATTTTTACGAAAAAAAAATCTCGAAAACTTTTGATAATAATTTTCAATATAAGCCAAGTCCCTACCTTCTCTCTTCAATTATAAAATATCAAAATAAAAAATACCGAATTGAAGATTTTGCTGTTGAGTCTATATGGCAAAACAAAATGAGCACAAAAGACTATGAAAAATTAAATAATTTTTTTTGGTTTTTCAGTCTTGATTTAAAATCCTCAAAAGAAACTGCCCAGTCAGTCATTAAAAATTGGGTACAGGAGAATGGTAAATATAACAAAGATAGTTGGGAATTAGATTTAACTGCTAAGCGAATAATTGCATGGCTATCCAATCACCAACTCTCCTATCAAGATAGTGATAAAGAATATCGCTTAATGTTCGATCATATGATTCAAAAACAAACTAATCATTTACTAAGTGAGATTGGATCCTCAAATAAATTAGAAGATAAATTAATTGGTTGTTCTGCAATAATTTTAACTGGCTTAGCTTATAAAAATGAAAAAAACTATCTTGAAAGCGGATTGGGTATTTTAAGAAGTATAATTAAATCCTCGATTGACAATCAGGGATTTACAAAATCTAGAAATATTAAACAATTAATTTTTTATCTAAAATATTTTATCATCATAAGAGAGTGGTTCAAAGAATCTCAAAATGTCATTCCAGAATATATAGATGAAACAATATTTTATTTAGGGTCAAGCTATGCATTCGTCTGGAAAAATATTGGTACCGACATTTTCTTCAATGGTAATTATCATTCAGAAAATAAAGATTTTGATCAATACCTAAAAAGGTTTAGTTATACTTTTAAAAATGAAGTGAAAGAACTTGGTGGATATGCCATTCTGAAAAATAAAAAAATTATTTTAGCAATGGATGTGGGTTCAAGCCCAAGCAAAAACTTTTCTATAGATTATCAATATGGCGCCCTATCTTTTGAAATATTTTCAAGTCAAAAAAGATTAATAACCAATGCAGGATATTTCTCGAACAAAAATAATAAACTAAATAAACTCTCTAAAAGCACCGCTCTTCATAGTACCTTAATCATCGAAGATTTTTCTTCATGCTCTTCCAAAAAAACAAATGATAATATTTTGGTTCAAAAAGGACTTAAGGTTTCAAAAAAGAATATTGTAAGTGAGAAAAATTATTGGAAAATTTCTGGCTCACATGATGGATATTTACAAAGATTTGGAACAATTCATGAGAGAGAAATTGAATTTTATCCAGAACAAAATAAATTTATTGGGTCTGATAAAATATTAAGAAAAAATCCTAATAAAGAGATAAAATTTGATATTAGATTTCATCTTGATCCGAATTCTAAAGTGATGAAAACTCAAGACAATAAATCTATACTCATTGAATTAGGAGATGAAGGTTGGAGATTCAGTTGTGATAAATTTGATATAAATATTGATTATAGCCTATATTTCGGTAATAAAAATTCATACAAAGATAATCAAAATATTTTTATTTCTGGAATGAACAAGGAAAATGAGCAAATTATAAAATGGGAAATAATTAAATTATAATGAAAATAAAAACAGCTCTGATTTCTGTTTCAGATAAAAGAAATCTAAAACCTCTTTTAAATGTACTAAAAAAAAATAAAGTAAAAATTATAAGTTCTGGTGGTACCCATAAAGAAATTAAAAAATTAAAATTTAGTTGTATTGAAGTCTCAAACTTTACCAATTCGCCAGAAATTTTAGAAGGTAGAGTTAAAACTCTTCACCCTAAAATTCACGCAGGAATTTTAAATAAAAGAGATAGTAAATTACACTTAAAAGACTTAAGAGTGAATAATTTTGAAAATATAGATTTGGTTATCGTAAATTTTTATCCGTTCGAGAACACGTTAAAAAATACTAACAATCATAGTAAAATAATTGAAAATATTGATGTTGGGGGCCCTACCATGGTCAGATCTGCTGCAAAAAATTACAAGGATGTAACAGTAATTACTTCATCAGAACAGTACGATGAATTAATACTTGAACTAAATAAATTTAAAGGATCTACATCTTTAGAATTTAGAGAGAAACTATCAAGAATTGCTTTTACTGAAACAGCTTATTACGATTCTGTAATTTCAGATTATTTTAATAAAATAACTAATACAAACTTTCCAAAAAAAAGAGTTTTGCATGGAAATTTAATTGAAACACTCAGGTATGGTGAAAACCCTCACCAAGAAAGTGGGATTTATTCAAGAAAATCTGAAATGGGTATAAAACAAATCCATGGAAAGCAGCTTAGTTATAATAATTATAATGATATTTTTGCAGCATTAACAATTTCAAAATCACTACCAAAAAATACTGGAACAGTAATTGTTAAACATGCAAATCCTTGTGGAGTTTCGATTAAAAAGAACCACCTTGAAAGCTATAAATCTGCTTTTACGTGTGACCCTGTCAGTGCTTTTGGGGGAATAGTTTCTTGTAATTTTAAAATAACAAAACTTTTAGCTCTTGAATTAAGTAAGCTGTTTCTTGAAGTAATTGTTGCTAATAACTTTGACGCTAATGCTTTAAAAATATTAAAGAAAAAGAAAAATTTAAGATTAATAGATGCTTCAAATTACAAGGTAAATGATGGTTTAAAACATGTATCACTCAATCACGAAATATTAATACAATCAGAAGATCTAAAAAAATTCGCTACTAAAGATTTAAAAATTGTATCAAAACGAAAACCAACTTCAAAAGAAATGAAAAATCTAATTTTTGCATTTAATGTTTGCCGATATGTAAAATCTAATGCGATTGTTCTTGCTGCAAATGAGACAACCGTTGGTATTGGCTCTGGACAACCAAGCAGATTAGATAGCTGCAAAATAGCAATAGATAAAATGAAAAAATTTACAGATACAAAGGAAAATTTGGTTGCAGCTTCTGATGCGTTTTTTCCATTTGTTGATGGTATAGAAAGGTTAGTACAATCAGGTGTTCAGGCTGTAATACAGCCTTTAGGATCAATAAGGGATAAAGAGATAATTAAATTTGCGAATGAAACTAATACAGTTTTAGTTTTTTCGAAAACTAGACACTTTAGGCATTAGTTAATTTATCTATTTTTGCAGCTAAAATAAAATCATTTTCAGAAAGGCCTTTTATTGCATGAGTAGTAACTTTTATTTCAGCATAACCCCAACCAAATAAAATATCAGGATGATGTCCTTCTTGCTCAGATATCTTACCTACTTCATTAACAAAATTCTGACTTTTTAAAAAATTTTCAAATTTAAATTTTTTTGACAAGAAAAATATTTTGTCTTCACCCTCTGTAATATCCCATCCATCAACTTTTTTTTGATACTTATGAATCTCTGATATATCAAAAGGCATAACCCCACCTTCACATGGCATACATTTTTTGTCTAATAAATCACTCATATTTTTTTAATTGGAGCGGGCAAAGGGGGTCGAACCCTCGACCTTCTCGTTGGCAACGAGACGCTCTACCACTGAGCTATGCCCGCTTGTGTTATTTATGTTAAAATTAGTAGCTTTTGAGAAATTAAGCAAGAGGCAAAAGTTACTTAATTTTTTTTATACAAGGCCATAAGCTTATTTTGAAAATCAATTGAGAACTTCTTTGAATCAAATAGAGGGGTATTTAATATATTTGAATATATTGTAGTTTTTATATCTTCAATTTTTTTCATATTATTTGAATAATATAATACTTTTTTTACATAATCTTCTTCATCACAAGATATCAAATAATCTAGATTTGCATTTTTTAAAATACTTTCACCACATCTAGAATTCATATTAAAACCTTTCATTGTAATAACTGGAACACCTGACCATAATGCCTCGAAGGTTGTGGTAACACCATTATAAGGAAAAGTATCCAAAGCAATATCAATTTTTTTATATAAATTTAAATGATCTTTGATATTTAAAAAATCTTTTTTATCATAAAATTCAATTGAATTATGAATACCTTTTTTTTTAAATTTTTCTAAAAGTGAGTCTTTATTCACGGTTAAAGAAGATTTTAAAATTAACTTTGATTTGTAAACTTTTTTCAAGATTTTGCTCCATACTTCTACAACTTCATCTGAAATCTTTAAGAAGTTATTAAATGAACCAAATGTGATATGTTTATTTTTTTTCATGGGTAACTCTGTAAATTCTCTTTTAAATTTAAATCCTGAATGACAATTCCATATATCAGATATGTAGACTATTTTTTCGAGATAATATTTTTCCTCACTCTTTTTAATTAAATTTCTATCTGATAATAAATAGTCAATTGTTGGAAACCCAACAGTATTAGGATAACCAAGCCATGAAATTTGAACAGGAGCGACCCTAGAATTAAAAATTTCTATTCTATCGGCATGAAACAAACCCATAAGATCAACTAAAATCTCAATCCTTAAATCCTGAAGTTTGTTAATTATCTGAAGATTCTTTAATTTACTTACATCTAACCAATTATCAAAATTATTTTTAAGCTCGGCTGATGAACGTTTTAATAAATTGTTATTACTTAAGGAAATTCCAAAACTTTCAAATTTATTTTTATCAAAATTTATTAGAATATTTTTTAAAAAAAAAGTAAGAGAATGATCTGCAACAAAATCTTTAGAAATAAAACCTATTTTAATTTTTTTGTTGTTTGAGTAGTTAATCTCAGAAATATTTTTTATCTCATAATGTGGAAAATATGTTTTCAAATTTTTAGAATACCCAAAATATTCTTTAAGTCCCCAATCATATGTGTAATTACTCATATATCCATGAGCACATGCATTGATTTTAGATGTACTTCTATTATTGATTAGTTCCTGTAATATTTTTCTACTTTTGTTTACATTTAGAGTATATTTATATAAATCTGCTCCACGTGAATATAATTTTTCATCATAGCCAACATCGGTTATGCATTCTTCATACAATTTTTCTGCTTTTTTAAAATATGTGTTGATTTCATTATATTTTTTAGAATTTACTACGCATGTAGAAATATAATTGGTAACTGCTTCTATCTTTTGAAATTTTTTTTCAGATCTTTTATAGTAAATTTCTAAATCATTCAAAGCCGAAAAAACATCCTCTTTTGTATTATTTGTTTTTAGTAATTTTGAAATAGCTGAAATATTTATAAGATCTGGAGGACAATTGTTAAAATCAAGATTTTTTTGTATCTGTAAGATGGTCTCTTCGTATTTCTTATTTTTAAATAATTGGATTAGATTTTCTATTAAATTTTTATTTATCAAAGTGTGTAAGAAAGTTCTTTTAAATTTTTTTTAAAAACATTAGTTATTCTATTTTTTACTTTATCGTTCAGTATTTTTTTCCAATCATTTTTTGGGCCTAAATTAAAGAATTGTGATTTTTCAATATTAGTAAATGAAACAGCTTCTGAAAAACCATATTTTTTTTCTCTCTTTTGAAGCTTGTCAAAGGTAGTTGAATTTAATGCATTTTTTAATCTTATTTTATCAACCGTTACCATGTTATTACTAATTTTATATATAAATTCAATTATTTCTAAAAAAATTGAATATGTATTGTTTGATAAATCTTCGTATTTAATAAATTTGATTGGTATTTTTTTTTGAATTTTCCAAGATTTATAATTTACATCCCAAGAACTAATAAATTGAAAATCACCATAACCAACTTCTTTTACATTTTCAATATCATAAACATAATTATTTTGGTCAGTCATCCATTTAAATGCATTTTCATCATTTAAACTATAATGATTCTTTAGTGATGTGATAACATTTCTTGGATCTCTAACTATATAAATACCACCAAATGAATTTTCTGCATTTGTAAAATCAAAAGAATTTACTTTTCCAAAAATATTATGAGTTTTAAAAAATTTTAATTTTTTGTCTTTATTAATTTCTTCTTGGGCTTCAATCCAAAATTTTGTGGTATCTCCAACTTTTTTTTTATCATAACTAAAGTATTTAAAATATTTTCTGACAGGAAATTGATCTATTTTTTTTAATAAATCCTCATCATATGTTCCATCTTTGGAATAGAAATAAGAACTTATTAAAGCCCTTAACCATGTATTTCCACTTTTCGGATATGAAGCTATCCATATTATCATAATAAATAATTAAATTTAGAACTCCATTTATTTAAAATGGGTTCAATTCCCTCAAAGTGTTTTTCATAATTTTTCCATCTTCCAATTGACTTTTTGTATAATGGTTGGTTTATTTGATTATAGCTTGGAGTATTTATAATTCCTCTTTTTTCAGCAGTTTTATAAAATTCTTTCAATTGATCATTCCATTCAAGATTTAAAAAATTCAATAATTTCCTAATATTTAAATCAAAGTTGTTTATGGTGTCCTCATATTTAATTGTGTGAAAATTTAAGTTTAATTTATTTTCATAATACGTCCAAAGTTCCATAACTTTATCATAGAATATTGCAGCATCCTGTAAGTTATAAAAGTTAGACATTGCTTCATTTGGAGTAAAAGGCTGCATAAAACAACTTAGTACACAATCAAAAGGGTTTCTTAATGCTAAAATATATTTTGAATTTGGAAAAATACGGTTTATTTCAGCAATATAAATAATATTTAAAGGGAATTTATCGACATATATTTTTTCTTTTTCCATAGGTAAAAAATTATTAAAATCTTCAAAATATGAGGATCTTAATTTTTTAATAAAATTTTTATCAAGTTTGCTCAAATTTGAAAAATCGCTGTTTGTCTTAAATTTTACTTCTTTAATTAAATTATTTATAAGTGGTTTCTCCTCCAAAACATCAATAGATGCGTGAGATCTTAAAATAGTATCCAAGAGAGTAGTCCCTGATCTTGGAAAACCAACTAAAAATATTGGATCAACATTATCGTCTTTTATTATTGTTTTATTCCAACTTTTAAATTCTGGATTAGAAAAAAAATTTATTCTACTGTTAATTAATTCATTAAAATTAACTCTATTATATATATTTTTATATGAGTCATATGTTATTTTGTTTGATATTTGAAAAGCTTTAAAAGCTTCTTCGTATATTCCCAATTGATCGTAACATTTAGCTACTGTATTTGATATTATAGTATTTTTTGATACATCTGTTTTGTCAATTTGAACATTTTTAAGAATAGAGATAGAATTTGAATAATTTTTTTTTTTATACTCAGAAATACCTTCCATAAAATTTATGTATGGATTTTTGTTAAAGACTTTTTTGGCTTTTGATAAAATTTCATTTAATTTATCATTGTTATTAGATGTATCATATATTTGAAACAAACTAGTATACGCGTGTATATTTCTTGGCTCTATTTCAATTGACTTGTAATAATATCTTTCAGCATTATCTAAATCGTCACTGTCTAAATAACAATTTGCTAAATTATAAAGAGCCCTAAAATTTTTTTCATCTAGTTGAACAGCTATCAAATAATTCTTAATTGCTAAATTTTTATTATCTAATTTGTGATAAGCTATTCCAAGGTTACAGAATGCAGGAGAAAAATCTGACTTTATTAAAGTTGTTTTTTCATAATAATTTACAGCCTCTTCAAAATCTCCCAAAATTTGATTTACTATGCCTAATTTAAAATTTAATTCATAAACATCAGGATTCATTTTGATTTCCTCATCTAATAAAGATTTTGCTTTTAAAACATTAGAATTTGCTAATTCTTTATCAACCAATTGTAATATATCTTTTAAATTCATTCTTTAATTTTTAAGGTATTTATGTATGTTAACAATATAAATTAAAAATTTTGTATAAAAATTACTAAATAAATTATGAAAATAGATGATCTTCCAAATCAAATACCTATATTTCCATTAAGTAATTTTATTATTTTTCCTAAAACTACGGTTCCACTAAATATATTTGAACCACGTTATATTGATATGATTAATGATAGCATGAAGTCAAATAAGACTATCGGAATGATACAGCCAAGAGCTTTAGCAAGTGAAGGTAATACTCCTGAACTTCATGAGATTGGGTGTTTGGGAAAAATAACAAGTTTCAAAGAGACTGATGATAATCGTTATCTAATTGAGTTAAAAGGAATAATAAGATTTCAAAATATTGAGGAGATAGATACTCAAAAAAAATATAGAGTTCTCAATGTTAATTATGAGAACTTTTTTCAAGATTTAAATAATAATAAGGAAGATATAAAATTCTCTGATCTTGAATTAATTTTTAAAGATTTGAAGTCATTATTTGAAAAAAGGGGTTTTATAATTAATTGGAAAGCATTAGAAAAGCAAAGCCTTGATGAAACAGTAAATGCACTAGCCATGGCATCTCCTTTCTCACTAGAGGAAAAACAAATATTATTAGAGGCTAAAAATCTAGATATGAGAAAAAATAAGATTGCTGAAATATTAAGCACATATACTTATGATATATACGACAATACAACTATCCAATAAACTAGACTAAAGTTCCCCTATCAGCAATTTTTGTAAAAAATTTATTAATTTTATGATTTTTATTTAATAGTTGAACAGATTTACTCAAGATACTGCTATTCGTTTTTCTCTCAAAATTAAAAAATTCATAGACCAAATCAATCCCATTGGAAAATATAAAATTTTTATGTTTTAATTTGCTTTCGAAATCATAATTTACAGAACTATCTATATTTAGACCTAAGTTCCGTTTGCTTATAATAATTTCTAAAAGCACTTTAGCATCACGGATAGTCATATTAAAACCTTGGCCAGCAAGAGGGTGAATTTTATGTAATAGATCACCAAAGGCCAATATATGGTCGTGGTAGTATGATCTTAAGCTTAAAGATTTTAGTTCAAAAGAATTAATTTTTTCAATTTTTAAAATTTTGTATTTTTGATTATACTTTTCAATCAAGTTATTAATATTTTCATTTTTTTTATTGTAAAAAGAATAAACTACAGATGTTTCTTTTTCAGAAATAGGCAAAAAAGCCAAGGGTCCAAATTTAGTGAAAATTTGAACTGCAGTATCATTATCAATTTTCTCATGTTTTAAAATTGTTGTGTAAGCGAAACTATTATATTTTTTTAAAATTTTTATACTGAAATATTTTTTTGTAATTGGGCTAGTAAAATCTGTATTAATTACAAGATTATAATTATCTAAAAAATTGTAATTTTTTAAGGAATTAATTTTTTTAAAATATTTATCTTTAGATAGGCTTTTTTCTAAAACATCGAACAGATTTTCATTTTTAATTATGGAAAAAAGCTCATTTTTGTTATCTTCAAAATTAATTAGTTTTTCTTTTCTTAAGTTATCTGAAAAAATTTCTATTTTTTTTAATTTCCAAGCTATTTTGTCTACATTAATTATTGCGTCATTAAAAAATTCAATGTTATTCTTAGAAATACCGATGGTTCTTGACTTATTTAATGAATTTATTTTTTTTTGTGCATAAAGATCTACATATATATTTTGGTTAACTAAAGCTTTTGCTAAAGTTAAACTTGATAAGCCAGCGCCTAAAATACAAACTCTCATATTATTTTTAATTTTAACAACAAAAATTAGATGATACAAAGTGATTAAATTGATTCATATATGGATATTAAAAAAACAGCCAATTTATTGCTTAATTTTGCTATAAAAAGGCTATCAGAAATTTTTGGTCTATTTATTTTTTTTTCAGGCACTTTGCTACTAATAGCTTTAATTTCATACTCGCCTGAAGACCCCAACTTTATATTTCCTGATAACACAGAAATTAAAAATTTATTAGGCTTTCAAGGTAGCTTTATTTCAGATCTATTCTTTCAGTCAGTAGGGTTGATGTCTTATTTAATTTCTTTCACTCTTATTTTAACTGGTATTAACATAGTGAGACTTAAAGAGTTTTTTCTAATTATTGAAAATATTTTTTTTACAATAATTTATTGTGTATTAGGAACACTTTTCTTTAGTTTCTTTTATTCTGATGCTTTTACACTCTACATAAATGGAAATGGTGGTTTTGTTGGGAATTATTTTAATCAAACATTTTTAAATTCTTTAGTGCAAATCCATGAAACAACCTCATTCTATCTTTTAATTTTTTTTACTTTTTTGTTATTTTTAATTAGTATTAATTTTAATCCATTTAATTTTTATAAATCAATTTTAAAAATTTATAATTTCTTTTTGAGAAAAGAAGAAAAAAACTACACCAATAAAAATGAAGTTATAAGTGAATATATTCCCCAAGATGAAATAAAAAATCTTATCCAAGAAGATCTTCCTTTTATAAAAGCAGAAAATAAAAATAATGAAAAAATAAAATTTAAACTTCCAAGTTTTGATTTATTAAAAGTTCCAACAAAAAAAGAAAGAGAAAATTCAAATCAAAATGAAACGCATAACTCAGAATTTTTGGAGAAAATTTTATTAGATTTTGGTGTTAACGGAAATATAAAAAAAGTAAGTCACGGTCCAGTAGTAACTCTAAATGAATTTGAGCCAGCTGCAGGTGTTAAAGTCTCTAAAATTATAAATTTATCAGATGATATAGCAAGGAACACAAGCTCAGAATCTGCAAGAATTGCAACTATACCAGGAAGTAACACCATTGGAATAGAACTACCAAATAATGCAAGAGAGAACGTTTATCTAAGCGAAATATTGAACACAACAGATTTTAAGAAAAGAGAAATAAAATTACCAATTGCTCTTGGAAAAAGTATATCTGGTAAGCCTATTGTTGGAGATTTATTTTCTATGCCTCACCTACTGATTGCTGGAACCACTGGATCTGGAAAATCAGTTTGTATTAATACAATTATTTTATCTCTTCTTTATCGACACACGCCAGATAAATGTAAATTTATTTTAATTGACCCAAAAATGCTTGAACTTTCTACTTACGAAGGGATACCTCATTTATTATGTCCTGTGATAACTGAAGCAAAAAAAGCTGCTTCTGTACTTGGTTGGGTGGTTAAAGAAATGGAAAGCAGATACAGGCTTATGACTAAAGAAGGTGTAAGAAATATAGATGGCTATAACGCTAAACATAAACTTCCAATGCCTTATATAGTTGTGGTGGTTGATGAGATGTCTGACTTAATGCTGGTAGCTGGTAAAGAAATTGAAAATTATATTCAAAAACTCTCTCAGATGGCAAGGGCGGCTGGTATTCATATTATAATGGCAACCCAGAGACCAAGTGTTGATGTAATTACAGGAACTATAAAAGCAAATTTTCCAACAAGAATATCTTTTCAAGTTACATCAAAAATTGATAGTAGAACAATTCTTGGAGAACAAGGAGCAGAACAATTGCTGGGTAAAGGAGACATGCTTTATATGTCTTCAGCTAATCGAATAGTCAGAATTCATGCACCTTTTGTGTCAGATAATGAAATAGAAAAAATTAATAATTTTTTAAGATCACAAGCAGAGCCAGATTACGTTGATGAAATATTAAATTTTGCTGATGAAAAAGAAATTGGGGATAGTGCTAATCAAGGTGATAAAGATGAACTTTACCAGCAAGCTTTGGAAATAATTAGATCAGAAGGTAAAGCTTCGACCTCGTTTTTGCAAAGAAAACTACAAATAGGGTACAATAGAGCTGCAAGAATTATTGATATGATGGAAGCAGATGGGATAGTTAGTAAGGCAAATCATGTTGGTAAAAGAGATGTTCTTTAATGATAAAATATATTGTTACATTTTTTTTTTTAATTTTAATTACAAATAGCAATGCGAGTAATAAAGAAAAAATTATTGAAAATTTAAAGAATACCCAAAATCTTGATTTTAATTTCGAGCAGAATATAAATGGAAAAATTGAAAATGGAAATTGCACTATTCAATATCCAAAAAAAATATTTTGTGAATACGCTAAAAGCAATAACAAAATTTTAGTATCAAATGGTAAATCCTTAGTTATTAAAACTATTACGAGTTATTATCGATATCCACTTGATAAAACTCCTCTAAACTTTATTCTAAATAAAGATTTCTTAATTAATAAAATTAACATATTGGAAGAAAGAATTGTTGATGGATCTTTGATTAATTATACAATTAAGGAAAATGATATTGAAATTAACGTTTTTTTCGATAAAGAAAATTATAATTTAATTGGATGGCAAAACACTGATGTATATCAAAATTTTAATATTACTTTTTTATCCTCAATTCGAAAAAACAGAATAATCCCAAGAAATATATTTAAACTCCCAATTCAAAATTAAATATTTATGATTTCAGTTTTAAATACTTTCATGCCTCTCATCATATAATTATTTAAAGCATTCTTGTGATCTAAAGTACAAGTGTGAACCCAAACTCTACTGATTTTATTTTTAAAAGATATCTTAATTGCTTCTGATAATAAATATGATCCAAGTTTTTTATTATGATACTCCTCTAAAATACCTAAATAAGCTATTTCAACTTCTTTTTTTTCCTGATGATAAATTAACTCAAAGAAACCAACCAAATCATCTTTGCATTTTAAAATATAAGTATTAACATTTTCACTTGAAACATAATTTATCCACTGCTCTTCATTCCAAATTAACCTATCAACCCACTTATGTTTATTACCAATGTTTTTATAGAAAAATTTATTGAGCTGAAAGTTAATTGGATCTGACAAATTTAAAGAATAGTCTTTAGAAGGGTTAGATCCCTGATTTAGATCTTTAAGAGAAGTTATTTCTAAGTAATTTCTTTTTACTTCTTGTGTCACTCAACCATTTTTCCAACTGTTTCACCTCCAAAGAGATGGAAATGTAAGTGTGGAACCTCTTGACCGCCGTGTTCATTGATATTGGCTAAAGCTCTATAGCCTTTGCCTACTTCTGTTGATATACCCAACTTTTTTGCAACAATATTTATACCTTTAAGCAAACCTACCATCTCTTCAGGTGATGCATTTAAACTAAAATCATCTAGATCAATATATTTTCCTTTGGGGATTACTAAAGCGTGAATTTTTTTTTGTGGATTAATGTCATGGAATGATAAAACAAAATCATCCTCATAAATTTTTTTATAGGGTATCTCCCCTCTTAAAATTTTAGCAAAGATATTACTGTCATCGTAGGCCATTTTTTATTTTCTTCTATTGCTCAATTCCTTCATAACTTCTTCGATTTTTATTCCACTTCTTTCAAGATACATAATTAGGTGATAAAGAACATCTGCAGCTTCGTGAATTTTATTTGTATCTTGTTCTACAGCTTCAATTAACTCATTAATTTCTTCTAAAACTTTTTCTTTTGCTAAAGATTTATCCTCAAGAAGCTTATTGGTATATGAGCCAGCAACAGGATTACTTTTTCGTTCTCTAGCAAGAGTTACAAGATCCTCTAAAATTTTAAACATACTAAATCCTAACAGGTATGTCTTTTGAAGCCAAATATTGCTTAGCTTGATTAACTGAATAAGTGCCATAGTGAAATATAGATGCTGCTAAAACAGCACTAGCCCCTGATTTTATTCCATCTACGAGGTGATCTAAGGTTCCAACTCCGCCAGATGCAATAACTGGAATATTTACACTGGATGATATCTTTTTCATAAGCTCAATATCATATCCAGACTGCGTTCCATCTTTATCCATAGAGGTAACTAATAGCTCTCCAGCCCCACACTTCTCCATTTTGGAGGCAAATTCCAGTACGTTTATCCCTGTTGGATTTCTTCCCCCATGAGTAAAAATTTCCCATCCACCGTTATTTCTTTTTGCATCAATTGCAACCACGATGCATTGAGAACCAAACTTTCTAGAACTATCTTCAACTACTTTTGAATTTTGAACTGCAGCAGTGTTGATTGAAACTTTATCTGCTCCACAATTAAGCAGTTTGTTTATATCTTCAACACTTCTAACTCCACCACCAACCGTTAATGGAACAAAACAATTCTTAGAAGTTTTATCTACAACACTATAAATGATATCTCTATTTTCATTAGAAGCAGTAATATCTAAAAAACAAATTTCATCTGCCCCACCATCTGAATAAATTTTTGCTTGCTCAACAGGGTCTCCGGCATCCTTTAAATCTACAAAGTTAATTCCTTTTACAACTCTACCACTTTTAACATCTAAACAAGGTATTATTCTATTTTTAAGCATTTAATTCCCTGGCTAATTCATTTAAATTAATATCACCATCGTATATGGCTTTTCCTACTATAATACCTTCAATATTTTTATTATTTAATTCTTTAGCTTTTTTAATGTCATTAATTGAAGAAACCCCACCAGATATAATAACTGGACAATTAGAAATATCTGCAACTTTGGAAGTTTCTTCAAAATTTGGTCCTTGTTTCATTCCATCCTGATTAATGTCTGTATAAATTAATCTACTGGCACCTAAATCGTTTACCTCTTTCAAAAAATCCAAAATTAATTTATTTGAATTTTCTTTCCAGCCAGACACAGATAAATATCCATCTTTAGCATCTAAACCTAAAGCAATTTGATTTGGAAATTTTTGACAAGCTTCTCTCAAAAAGTTTTTATCTTTAATGGCTGCACTTCCTAAAATTACTTTTTCAACACCAGCTTCAATATATTTTTTAATACTTTCAATG
The DNA here is from genome assembly GCA_014654235.1 of Pelagibacterales bacterium SAG-MED10. Taxonomy (GTDB): domain Bacteria; phylum Pseudomonadota; class Alphaproteobacteria; order Pelagibacterales; family Pelagibacteraceae; genus Pelagibacter. Next base: position 28,144 of record JACWDH010000007.1, read on the forward strand.
CTTCTAACTCCACCCCCCACTTCAATTTTTAAGTCAAAATTCTTAACTATTTCATGGATAATATCTAAATTTACTGTCTCACCAGTCAAGGCTCCATCTAAATCAACAATATGTAAATTTTTAAATCCATGATCTTTATATTTTCTAGCCTGTTCCAATGGAGACATTTCATATTCAGTTTTATTATCAAAATTTCCTTTAACTAATCTCACACACTTTTTATCTTTTATGTCTATTGCAGGAAATATTTTCATTTATAAATTTATAAAGTTATAAATTATTTTAAGCCCAGCTTTATCACTTTTCTCTGGGTGAAATTGAGTTCCAAATATGTTTTCTTTTTCAATAGAACAAACAATATTTGATGAGTAGTCCGTAATTCCTGACACCACACTTTTATCATTTGGAACGAGTTCATAGCTGTGCACAAAGTACATGTGAGAATTATTTTCTATACCTTTAAAAATTTTGCTATCCTTAACAATATTTAATTCGTTCCAACCAATATGAGGAAGTTTGTATTTTCCATTTTTGTTATCAATTTTAGATACCTTGCCTGATATCCACCCTAGACCTTTGGTTTCTATTTCTTCATAGCCAACATCAGCAAACATCTGTAACCCAACACAAATTCCAAGCAGAGGTTTTTTATTATCTATAGCAAATTCGTTTAAGGTGTCCACCAAACCACTGATATTATTGAGTGCATCAACACAACTTTTAAACGAACCCTGTCCTGGTAAAACAACTTTGTCACTAGATTTTATTTTATTTAAATCTGATGTTACCTCAATATTCACCTTGTCTTTTGCAACTTCCTTGAAGGAATTTATAACTGAGCTTATATTGCCTGAATTATAATCAACAATTGTGACATTCATTAAACTTATAATGAGCCTTTAGTTGATGGAATGCTTTTTTTACTTCTAGAGTCCATCTCTAAAGCATCTCTTAAAGATCTTGCTAAACCTTTATAACAAGACTCAATAATGTGGTGACTATTGTCCCCATAAATATTTTCAACATGTAAAGTAATTCCAGCAGATTGAGAAAAGGCTTGAAACCATTCTTTAAATAGTTCGGTATCCATCTCCCCAAGTTTTTCTACTTTCAACTTAACTTTCCAAATCAAATAAGGTCTGTTTGAAACATCGATTGCAACTCTAGTTAAAGTTTCGTCCATTGGAATAAGTCTGTGAGCATACCGCTTAATCCCAACAAATTTTTTAGCAGCTTTTTTTAAAGCTTCACCAATTGCAATACCTGTATCTTCAGTGGTGTGGTGAAGATCTATGTGTGTGTCTCCTTTAGCTTTTACTTTTAGATCCATCAATGAATGCTTTGATAATTGCTCAAGCATATGGTCCAAAAAACCTATTCCAGTGTCAATTTGGTATTTTCCTTTACCATCAATATTTACCTCAACACTAATACTGGTTTCTTTAGTTTTTCGAGATATTTTTCCTTTTCTAGCCATAAGTTTTTAAAGGTATATATACATAATCACCGTATATCAATATCCCTCTCTCTACTTGAAGTATCAAAATTAGTTACCATTTATTAATCATGACAACAATTGTATTAGTAAGAAAAAATAATGAAGTTGTGGTTGCTGGTGATGGGCAAGTTAGTATGGGAAATACTGTTGTTAAAAGCACTGCTTCGAAAGTTAGAAAAATTGAAAAAAGAGATGTTGTTGCTGGATTTGCAGGATCAACTGCTGACGCACTAACTTTGTTTGAAAGATTAGAGGCCAAAATAGAAAAGCACGCAGGAAATTTATCAAGAGCTGCTGTTGAGTTAGCAAAAGATTGGCGGACTGATAAATATTTAAGAAGATTAGAGGCGCTAATGGCTATTGGGGATAAAGAAAATAGTTATATAATTTCTGGAACAGGAGATGTTTTAGAGCCCGAAGGAGATGTTATTGGAATAGGTTCTGGAGGAAATTATGCTTTAGCTGCTGGAAAAGTTTTAATGGATACAGACATGTCGGCAGAAGAAGTTGCAAAAAAAGCCATTAAGGTTGCATCAGAAATTTGTGTATTCACAAATGATAATATTAAGGTTCATAAAATATAATGGAAAATTCAAACGTAACACCTCTCGTTCCAAAAGATAAAAAAGAAAAAGAACAAGCTTCTTTGGTAAGTTCCCTGTCCCCAAGAGAAATAGTTTCAGAATTGGATCGATTTGTAGTCGGTCAAAACAAAGCAAAAAAAGCTGTAGCAGTTGCTTTAAGAAATCGATGGCGAAGACAAGCACTTAAAGGTGAAATGAAAAATGAAGTTTTGCCAAAAAATATATTAATGATCGGGCCAACAGGTGTTGGTAAAACTGAAATTTCAAGAAGACTTTCAAAACTAGCTGAAGCACCTTTTGTTAAAGTAGAAGCAACTAGATTTACTGAAGTTGGTTATGTAGGTAGAGATGTAGAGCAAATAGTAAGAGATTTAATTGAAATTGCTATCGCAATGGAGAAAGTTAAAAAACGAAAAGAAGTTTTTGCTCAAGCTCAAAAAGCAGCAGAGGAAAAAGTTTTAGACGCATTAGTAGGTAAAAAAGCGAGTTTAGCTACTAGAGAAAGTTTTAGGAAAAGATTACGAAACGGTGATTTGGACGATAATGAAATAGAAATTTCTGTTAGTGATAGTGGATCTGGAGCATCATTTGAAATTCCTGGTATGCCAGGTGCTAATGTTGGAATGATCAATATTGGTGAAATGATTGGTAAATCCATGGGTAACAAAGAAAAGAAAAAGAAAATGAGCGTAAAAGAGTCTCATGAAATTTTACTCAATG
>JACWDH010000070.1 GCA_014654235.1 Pelagibacterales bacterium SAG-MED10
AAAGAAGTGTAGATAACATGGCAAAAGGTTTTTCTTTTTCAAATTTTGCTGGTTTTACATGATCAAGAATTAAATCCAGAAGTGGATTTAAATTCTCTCTAGGTCCGTCCACTTCAGTGTCTGCCCATCCAGATCTGCCACTTGCGTATAAAACTGGGAAATCTAGTTGCTCCTCATTTGCATCTAGGCTTACAAATAAATCAAATGTTTCATCTAAAACTTCATTAGCCCTTTGATCGGCCTTATCAAGTTTGTTAATTACAACAATTGGTTTTAGTCCTTGTTTTAAAGCCTTGGATAAAACAAATTTTGTTTGAGGCATTACTCCTTCTGCCGAGTCTATAAGGAGCAGAGCACCATCAGCCATACTTAAAACTCTTTCAACTTCTGCTGCAAAGTCTCTGTGACCTGGTGTATCAATTATGTTAATTCTAGTATCTTTCCAATTAATTGAAGCAGGTTTAGCTAAAATTGTAATTCCTCTTTCTTTTTCTAGTTCGCCAGAATCCATTAATCTTTCATCAACCACTTCGTTTTCTCTAAATGATCCGCTTTGTTTCATTAGATTATCAATCAAAGTAGTTTTACCATGATCTACATGGGCTATAATAGTGATGTTTCTTATATCAGTGCTCATAAAATGTGGTTCTTATACCTATTTAATTATTTTTTAAAACTTAAAAAAAACTAATGTTTAGTGAAGATTTTGATAAATTTGATGTTTATTTTGCTTTTTTTTTCTTTTCTTTTTTAAGTTTTCTTTTTTCTTTAAAACTGAATTTTGCTTTTTTTTTAATACTGGAGTCTTTAAAGGATTTTCCACTATATCTTTTTGACATATAATTATTTTACCCAAAAAAAAGGCCATCATAAGATGGCCTTTTAAATTTTATATTTGAGTGGGGTTACATTCCCATGCCACCCATGCCACCCATGCCACCCATGCCACCAGGCATACCAGCAGGCATTCCACCACCAGCATCTTTTTCTTCTGGTTTGTCAGCAATCATTGCTTCTGTAGTTACTAATAATCCAGAAATTGATGCAGCATCTTGCAGAGCAGTTCTCACGACCTTAACTGGGTCGATGATACCTTTTGCAAACATATCGCAATATTCTTCGCTTTGAGCATCATAACCATATGAAGTTTTCTTTTGCTCTAACAATTTACCAACTACTACTGAACCATCTACACCAGCATTTTTTGTAATTTGTCTGATTGGAGCTTCTAGCGCTTTTCTTACTAGATCTACACCTGCTTTT
>JACWDH010000071.1 GCA_014654235.1 Pelagibacterales bacterium SAG-MED10
TGGAACAGTAGGAGTTGGAACTTTGATTTTTGCTTTTGGAATTGGACCTTGTGTTGCTTTTGGACTCTTTATTGTAAATAAAAGTTTTAGTTAAGCTGCTGCTCCAGATTTTTCACTTCTTTTTCTTTCATGAGGATCAAGAATAGATTTTCTTAATCTACAAGACTCAGGAGTTATTTCTAATGCTTCGTCTGTGTTAAGCATGCTCAATTGCTCCGCAATAGACATTTTCCTAACTGGAGTGAGCACAACGTTTTCGTCAGTTCCCTGTGTTCTCATATTTGTTAATTTTTTCCCTTTCATAACATTGATTATCATATCGCCTGGCTTTGGAGATAATCCAACTATCATACCAGGATATACAGGGTCGTTATGTGTTACGAACATTTCTCCTCTTGCTTGTAAATTAAATATAGCAAAAGCAACTGCTTTACCTTGCTCCATTGCAATTAAAGCTCCGTTTCTTCTTCCCTCCATTTCACCTTCAAAAGGCCCGTAGCTATGAAAAATTCTATTAATAACTCCGTTACCTTTAGTTAGGGTTAAAAATCTACTTGTGTAACCCATTAAACCTCGTGTTGGTGCATGAAAAATTAATCTTTTTTTATCTTTTCCGGTGTCTTTTAAATCTATTAGTTTACCTTTTCTTCTATTCATCGAGTCTATTACTTTTGAGGAGTATTCTTCGTCTAAATCCATCGTAATTTCTTCAATAGGTTCAAGTTTTTTTCCACTTTCATCTGTTTGATAAAGAACTTTAGGAGGACTTACTGTCATTTCAAATCCTTCTCGTCTCATTTGGGTAAGTAAAATTTCTAACATAAGCTCACCTCTACCACTTACAACAAAAGAGTCGTTACCATTATTTTCAGCAAAAGTAATTCCAACATTATTTTGAGCCTCCTGAAGAAGTCGGTCTCTTATTTGAGTGCTCGTAAGTTTTTTACCTTCTTTACCTGCGAGAGGAGATGTATTAACAGTTATAGTTATAGACATTGTAGGAGGATCTATTGGTGTTGCTGAAATTGGTTCATTTACATCTAAATCACAAATTGTATCTGCAACATTAGCATTTTCTAATCCAGCTATAACTACAATATCCCCAGCCTCACCAACTTCAATTGGTACTTTTTTAGTTCCCTCATATCTAAAAATTTTAGTCAGTTTACCTTCATCTACTTTTTCTCCATTTAAATTAATTGCTTTTATTGACTGATTAGCTTTAGCGGTTCCTTGGGTAATTCTGCCTACTAAGCT
>JACWDH010000072.1 GCA_014654235.1 Pelagibacterales bacterium SAG-MED10
GAGAGCCTTTGATTTTTGGCATGTTTAAAGTCCCCGCATCACAACCAACGAGCAATGCTCCTGGCATAAACATCTGAGGCAAGCTTTGAAAACCCCCTTCAATTAAAGCTCTTGCACCATATGAAATTCTTTTTCCACCTTTAATAATTTTCTTAATGGCTGGATGAGTTTTAAATCTTTGAAACTCATCATATGGAGATAAATGAGGATTTTTGTAATCTAAACCAATGACATATCCTAAGAAAATCTGTTTATTTTCTGCATGATACATAAAGCTTCCACCATAAGTACTGTTATCTAATGGCCACCCAGCTGTGTGCATTACTAGACCTTCTTCGTGATTATTCTCATCGATCTCCCAAATTTCCTTAAAGCCTATTCCATATTGTTGTGGATCTTTACCTTTGCTTAAGTCAAATTTTTGAATTAGCTCTTTTCCTAAATGACCTCTACAACCCTCAGCAAAAACTGTAACCTTTCCTAATAATTCAATGCCTGGTTCAAAACTATCTTTTTTATTTCCCTCTTTATCAATACCCATATCTTGAGTAGCAACACCTTTTACAGATCCGTCATCATTATATAAAACTTCACTAGCTGGAAATCCTGGAAAAATTTCTACACCTAAATGTTCTGCTTGTTCAGCAAGCCATCTACATAAATTTGCTAAACTTATAATATAATTTTTATGATTTTGTTGTACCGCTGGTAACAACCAAGTTGGCCAACTTAATGATTTTGTTTTTCCTAAAAATAAAAACTTTTCTTTTGTTACCTTAGTTTTAATTGGTGAATTTAATTCCCTCCAATTAGGTAGTAGTTCATCTAAGGCACGTGTCTCAAAAACATTACCACTTAAAATATGTGCTCCTATTTCTGAAGCTTTCTCAAGTATGCAAACATTCAGATTAGGATCTAATTGTTTTAATTTTATTGCTGTTGATAAACCTGATGGCCCCCCACCAATGATCACCACGTCATATTCCATCGATTCCCTAGACATAAACTAGTTTTTAACTGTAAGGATTATTTTTGTATAGTGTTTAATTTGTTCAGCTCTGCCATGAACTGCGGCAGTGCTTCAAATAAATCAGCTTCGAGACCATAGTCTGCAACACTAAATATTGGAGCCTCTCCATCTTTATTAATTGCGACAATTACTTTACTTTCTTTCATACCTGCTAAATGCTGAATGGCTCCTGAAATTCCAATTGCAATATATAGATCGGGTACAACAACTTTTCCT
>JACWDH010000073.1 GCA_014654235.1 Pelagibacterales bacterium SAG-MED10
CAGCATCTGGAACAGTTACCATGGCAGAAGATGATTTATATTATACAGGAGGAACTGTTATTATGGATCATGGACATGGTATTTCCTCAATATATTCTCATCTAGAGAATGTTCTTGTCTCAGTAGGTGATCAAATAAATCAAGGTGATATTATTGGAACTGTAGGCTCAACAGGTAGATCAACAGGACCTCATTTAGACTTTCGAATTAATTGGTTTCAAACACGTTTAGATCCAATGTCTGTACTAGAATAAACTTTGACTAATTAAATATTAGTTATTCAAAGAAGGTTGTTTTCTCATGTCTTCTTTATTAATTCCAGCAACCTTTACAGGTTTTTTCATTGCATCTCTTCTAAATGGTTCACCAAGTTCTTGGTTTAAAATTACCTCAATAAATGTAGTAATTCCCTTTTTTTGGTCCTCGCAAGATTGCTTGATAGCATTAGTAGTTTCTTCCATTGATTTGACTGTTATCCCTTTTAAACCACAAGCATCAGCTACTTTTGCATAACTTAGTTCTGGATCAAGTTCAGTACCAACGAAATTATCATCAAACCACAAAATAGAATTTCGTTTTTCTGCTCCCCATTGATAGTTTCTAAAAATAACCATTGTAATTGAAGGCCATTCTTCTCTAGCACATGAGCTCATTTCATTCATGCTGATTCCAAATGCTCCATCACCTGCAAAACCAATTACAGGTGTATCTGGACAGCCAATTTTTGCACCCAAAATTGATGGAAAGCCATATCCACAAGGACCAAACAATCCTGGAGCTAAATACTTTCTTCCTTTTTCAAATGTTGGATAAGCGTTTCCAATTGCACAATTGTTTCCGATGTCACTTGAAATAATTACATCATCAGGCATACCAGCTTGTATTGCTCTCCAAGCTTGTCTAGGAGACATTCTATCTGCGTCTCTTTCTCTTGCCTCTTTGTTCCAAACTGTTCCTTCATCGTCTTCTTCATGATCTAAACTTGATAATTTTTGTAACCATGCTGATTTAGTTTGATGAATTATATCTTTTCTTTTTTGTCTATCTGTATCACCTGCTGTGGGTGAAAGTTGGGCTAATAATTGTTGTGCAACTAGTTTTGCGTCTCCACAAATACCTACTGAAACTTTTTTTGTTAAACCAATACGATCTGAATTCATGTCAACTTGGATAATACTTGCATCTTTTGGCCAATAATCCATGCCATAACCTGGTAAAGTTGAAAA
>JACWDH010000074.1 GCA_014654235.1 Pelagibacterales bacterium SAG-MED10
AGAAGTTCTTTAAAGTTATCTTTACTACAACCTAATAAATTTAACATTTCTGGGATCATTTTAATTTCTTTATCTTTTTCTGTATTTGAATTAATTATTTGCATAAATAATCTTTCTAAAATATCAATCCTTACATATAAGTTATTAAATTTTTCAAATCCACAAAGTAACATAAAGTTTTTATTTTTATGATCTTTACTATCTATAAAATTTAAACCAAAAGTTGGTGGTTTTAAATCAAAGTATTTTTGATTGTAATTTTTCCAAAGTAATGTTCTAAGTGAAACAGCTTCGGGTTTGATCAATCTGTGTAAGAATATGTGATATCTACCAAATTTCACTCCAAGATCTCTAAGAATTTTTCTTTCATTTTGTCCTAAATTTTTTAGGTATTCAAAAACATTTATTCTTTTTAAAACACCATTATTTTCATAGAGTTGATACGCAAGTGCTTTAATTGATGAGTTTTTATCTTTTAAATTTTTTAATTCTACTAGACTTTCAAGAACTGTATTTATTTTATTTTTTAACCATTCTCCCAGAAAGTTAATTAATTTTTTTCTATGAGTTTGTTCTAAAATATCGTCGACTAATAATTCTATATTAGGGTTTAAATAGTCCTTACCTGAGTTTAATTTAGCTATTGATGATTTATTCCAATAAATTTTGAAATCATCTTGTAGTTCAATTAAACCAGTCTCAATTATTGTTTGTGTTCTTTTTTCAAGTTCTGGACTAACAGTTTGCCTTGCTGCCTTTTTAAGAGATTTAATATCAGTTTCTAGAGCTCCTTTTTTTAAATCTAGCTCTAATTTAAGACCATTAATTTTACCAATGAATTGATCATCAATCATTACCTCATTATTATCTAAAATTTTTGTATCAAATTTCATATCCTGTTTTAAACCTCTTGCAAGAATACTAGCTCTTTTATCAATAAAGGTTTTTGTAAGCTCCTCATGTAGTCTATCCGAAAGTTTGTCCTCTAATGATTTTGTTTTTTCTATCCAATAGTCTTGATTTTCTATCCAATTTTTTTTATTCGAAACATATGACCAAGTTCTAACATTTGCAATTCTATTTGATAAAGAATCTACATTTCCCTCTAATTTGTCTAATTTCATTAGTTGTAAGCGCATGTAATTATCACTTATTTTAGCTTTTTTACTGCTTAAATATTTAAATACACTTGCAATT
>JACWDH010000075.1 GCA_014654235.1 Pelagibacterales bacterium SAG-MED10
CCGCTGAGTCCATTACTGTTCCAAGAAGAAAAATGAATAGAATCACCGCTAAAATAAAAATAATGGGGGAATCTGTCAGGCTTAAAAGCCAGCTTTCAAGATCACCGATTGCTCCTAGAGAAGTAAGTAACCAACTGAAAGGTCCTGAAGCAGCTATAATAATAAAAACCATTGCTGAATTACGGAATGCTCTTCGAAAAGCACCAGTACATTCTTTCCATTTAATAGTTCGATAAACGAATACTCCTGTTAATAACGCAACCATTGCTGTGATAGCACCAGCCTCAACAACCGATGCCACGCCTCCCATTACTGAACCGACTAAAACTAAAGGTATTAGAAGAGCGAAAGAGGATCTATATAATTCTCTACCAGCTCGACGTACCGAAAATGGTTCATCACTTCTCTCAAAATTATATTTAATTGCGAAGTAATGATTGATTACCATGATCACAACTCCTATCAACACACCGGGAATAATCCCAGCCGCAAATAAAGCTGCAATCGAAATCTCAGTCGAGTTAGCAAGTACAATCATCATAATACTAGGTGGAATTATTCCTCCGATGGTGGAACTAACTCCTGTAACTGCTGCTGAAAACGCGGCAGGATATCCAGCTTTTTTCATTGCTGGTAAAACTAGTGCTCCCACTGTAGCTGTATCTGCTACTACAGAACCATTCATCCCAGCAAAAAACATACTTACAAGAACATTTACTTGGGCCAACCCCCCTCGTATACGTCCAATTAATGCTCTACTCAAAGCTACTAATCGATCTGTAATCGTAGCACTTGTCATTAACTCACCTGTTAGCATAAAGAACGCGATTGCAGTTAATGGAACCGAGTCAATAGCATTAAACATTTGACTAGGGATCAAAACAAGCGGTACAGCATCTGTAAATAGAATATAAACAAACGGTATCAGTATTAATATAAAGCCAATGGGTGCACCTAATAAGATCAGGAAAAGTAGTACTACAAGTAGAATGATACTTTCCATAGTTACTTATATGTTATGAATTGATTTAGGTAAAGATCATCTAGTACTAAATAGAACTAAATGATCTTTACACAGTTTATCTTTGAAAGATTTAAAGAGCTCCAGCTTTCTCTAACTGAGCTACAAATCCATCCATTCCTTGTTCTAGAAGAACTCTTTTAGCTACTTCTGG
>JACWDH010000076.1 GCA_014654235.1 Pelagibacterales bacterium SAG-MED10
TTTCAAACTCTGGAACTAATTGTGTATATTTAGACTCATCTATATCTACATCTCTTGAAACTTCTTTTCCAGTATCATCAGCAATTGTCCAGTATTTGCCCCTTATGTTATTACCTTTAATAGAGTTTTCATCATTTGGAATTTGATTTATTGGTATGGCACCAAAATGTGTAACTCCTGGTGAGTTGAACTTTTTATTTTTTAGTATTTTATCTAAATCTGATCTTAGTCTTGAAATATCAAAATTTAGATTAGGTACTTCGTAAAAGTCTTCAAAAGTAGCTTTTTCCATATTTTCTTTAGTAATCTATTTTAATTAAGTTTTAAATCAAATCTATCAGCATTCATTACTTTTACCCATGCCGCAATAAAATCATTTACAAACTTATCTTGTGAATCCTCACATGCATAAACTTCAGCTAAAGCTCTTAGTTGTGAATTTGATCCAAAGATAACAAACTCTCGGCCCCATATCCCTGTGAGTTAATTTAAACCACGCCCTAGCAAATGCATCATGAAATTCTTTTGGATTTTTATGAAAATGTTTTGTAATAGGCCCATAACTTGGATCAACTTTCATAGAAATATCTGTTGTTTGCATCATTGGAGGGTGAAGAACATTTTTATCGTGTGCATCAGGAACCATTTTTATCTTTTGTCCATTTTTCTTTGGTGTCCACTGATGAGCACCAGCAGGACTTTTTGTAAGCTCCCATTCATGATCATAAAGACAGTCTAAATAACCCATATCCCATTGAATTGGATTTTGTGTCCAAGCACCTTCTATACCGCTACTGATTGTATCAACACCTTTTCCAGATTTATATCCACTATTCCATCCAGTTGACTGATCTTGAATTCTTGAAGCTTCAGGATCAGGGCCCTTGTGTGATTCAGGTGCTGCTCCGTGTGATTTACCAAATGTATGGCCACCAGCCACTAGAGCTGCTGTTTCATAATCATTCATTGCCATTCTACCAAATGTTTCTCTAATATCATGTGCTGCAAGTTTTGGATCTGGATTAGCATCAGGACCTTGTGGATTAACATATATCAAACCCATATGTGAAGCACCAAGTGGTTGTTCTAAATCTCTTTTATCAGTATACCTTTCCACACCTAGCATTTCTTTTTCTGATCCCCAGTAAATATCATCTTCTGGT
>JACWDH010000077.1 GCA_014654235.1 Pelagibacterales bacterium SAG-MED10
TTTACAAAGTACAGACCACAGTTTTATTTTAGAACTACTGACGTAACAGGTGAAGTAGAGCTTCCTTCTGGTACCGAGATGGTTATGCCAGGTGATGATGCTAAATTCACAGTGAAATTAATTACACCAATTGCAATGGCTGAAAAATTAAATTTTGCCATTCGTGAAGGTGGAAGAACTGTTGGAGCAGGAGTAGTAACTAAAATTATAGAGTAACTCTATAAATAGGAGTGTAGCTCAATTGGTAGAGCGCCGGTCTCCAAAACCGGAGGCTGAGGGTTCGAGTCCCTCCGCTCCTGCCAATTAGAGCCAAGAAAGTATGAGAAACCCGATTAAATTTATTCAAGAAGTAAAACAAGAGGCATTTAAAGTTACTTGGCCAACTTGGAAAGAGACTTTGCAAGGTGCCCTGATGGTATTTGCTATGGCTGTAGTGATGTCTCTGTTTTTTTTACTTTTAGATCAGGTTTTAAAGTTTTTCTTAGAACTTTTACTTAAGGTGAGTATTTAATGAAAAACTGGTATATTGTTCAATCTCATTCTAGCTTTGAAAATAAAGTTGCTTCACTAATTAAAGAAGAAGCAGATAAAGCTAAAATTAGTGAAAAATTTGAGGAAATTGTTGTTCCAACTCATGATGTTACTGAAGTAAAAAGAGGAAAAAGAATTCAAAGAAAAAAAAAATATTTTCCTGGATATGTACTGATAAAGAGTGAGATGGATAATAATATCTATCACATGATAAAGAACATAAAAAGAGTGAGTGGTTTTCTTGGTACAAAGGGTATTCCAGTTCCTGTTTCAGATAAAGAAGTAGAAAAGATTTTGGGTCAAATAAAAGATGGTGTGGCTCAGCCAAAATCTGGTATAGAGTACAGCGTTGGTGAAAAAATTCAGGTTGTTGATGGCCCGTTTGCATCATTCAGTGGAATGGTTGAAGAAATTGACGAGGAAAAATCTAGACTTAAAGTTTCCGTATCAATTTTTGGGAGACCAACACCTGTAGATTTAGAATATAACCAAGTTGAGAAAGTAAGTTAATGGCTGCAAAAAAAGAAATAAGTGGATTTATAAAACTACAAATTAAAGGTGGGCAAGCAAATCCAGCTCCACCAGTTGGACCAGCGTTGGGTCAGCGTGGTGTAAACATAATGGAATTT
>JACWDH010000078.1 GCA_014654235.1 Pelagibacterales bacterium SAG-MED10
TTTTTTTCTTTTTAAACTAATTTCGTCGATTTTATATACGAAATCAGATATTTTACCATAAGATCTACTTATCCTTTTAATAATGAAATCTATTAATTTTTTATCAATTGAGATCTGGCGATCAGATAAATTTTTTAATATCAAAGCATACATTAAATCATCTTCTGGTTTTTCTATTGCTGATAAAAGAAAATTCTTAGATCTTGAATTTAAATCTTGAAGTTTAAATTTAAAGTCTACAATAGGTTTTGTGGAAGTAACTATAAGATATTTGTTATCCTGCTCTATGTTGTTAATTAAAGTAAATAATAAATTTTCATCAATACTTTCAAACAGGTCTTCAATAATAATATTCTCATGAATTTTGATTTCTTTTAAAAAATCGTTAGTAATTTTGGAAGCGGTAATTTTAATACCTTTAAAGTTTTGCAAAAAAATGTTTATCAAATGAGATTTTCCAGAGAAATTTTCACCAATTAAATTAACAAAATTTTTTTCCCATTTGGGCCAGCTGTTTAAAAGTTTAAATGAGTATTCGTTACTTCTAGACACATAAAAATCCTGGTCTTTAAAATTCTGCTCATAATCAAAACTAAGAATTTGTTGGTTTAGATTTTTTATTTCATCATCCATATTTTATTAACAGTGTTAAATTCATAATTATTATTTTTCATTACTTCGATAAACTTATCAGGTGTTCCATTAAAAATTATTTTATAAATATTATTTTTGTTATCAAATTTAAAAATATGAAAATTATAAATTAAGTCTATGTTAGAAAGTTTTTCCTCTAATTGGTTAATTTTTATATTGTTACTGTTTTCAACTGAGATTGTTATAGGTAATTTAACGGATGTGTTTATTTCATTTTGAGATTTCCAATAATCTTCAAAGGAAATTTTTAAATTTTCTATGAATTTATTAATTTCAGAATTGCTATTAAAATTGATATTTTTTATTAGGTTATTTTTTAAAGTTTTTTTGTCATCAAAACTTATTTTATTTAAAAGTCTGGTTTGGTCAGAACTGATAAAAAATAAAGATATAATATAGTTTTCAAGATTATATTTTTTTACTATTTCTTTAAATTCAAAATTTTCTAAATTTTCAATATTTTTTTTTATCAAGTTTAAATCTTCAAGA
>JACWDH010000079.1 GCA_014654235.1 Pelagibacterales bacterium SAG-MED10
TCGGGATCAAATTTTTTTTTCATCTTCTAAAAATTTCATTTCAATTTTTCGACCATTTTCAATTGGTCCCATCGGAATAGATCGATAAAAACATGATCGATATCCAACATGGCAACTTGCTCCATTACCAATATCAACGGTTAACCAAATAGAGTCTTGATCGTCATCAATTCTAATTTCTGTAACTTTTTGTGTGAAACCACTAGTCTTACCTTTGTGCCAAATAGCTTTTCTTGATCGACTAAAATAATGAGCCTCTTTAGTCTCTATTGTTTTTTTTAATGCCTCAACATTCATATATCCATGCATTAGAACATCCTTTGTCTGCGAGCACATAGTAATTACTGGGATTAATCCATCATTATCAAATTTAGGTGATAAAAGATTACCCTCTTCAATTTCTAGTACATTTTCTCTTTTTTTGAACATATGCAGTGACTATTTAGCATAAATCTCATTATATTAAATATTTTAAAATTAAGTATTTACTGTATAAAAGGCCGCTATGAAATTAGTTAAAGATACAGAGAATAAAATTATTGAAACACCTGATGTTTCAGACAAAGAGGCTGAACAGGCATTTAAAACAATTTTGAAATGGTTGGGTGAAGATCCTAATAGAGAAGGACTACTTGAAACTCCAAGAAGAGTAATGAAGGCATATAAAGAATATTTTGGTGGATATAAAGTTGATCCGAATAAAATTTTAGATAAAACTTTTGGTGATGTCGATGGTTATGACGATATGGTTATACAAAAAAATATTTCAGTACAAAGTCACTGCGAGCATCATATGGCCCCAATTATTGGAAAAGCTCATGTTGCTTATATTCCAAAAGAAAGAGTTGTAGGATTAAGTAAACTTGCAAGAGTTGTAGAAGTATTTTCAAAAAGATTACAGACACAAGAAAGATTAACAATGCAAGTCGCCAAAACTTTAATGGAATCTTTAGATGCAAAAGGTGTAGCGGTAACAATAGATTCTACTCATCAATGTATGACTATGAGAGGTATTAAAAAAGAACAAGCAACCACTGTAACTAATTATTATTTAGGTCAGTTTAAAGAGGACCTTAGTTATCAAAATAGATATTTAAGATTTATTAGCATACCAAAAGATTAAAGTGCCAGATCAA
>JACWDH010000008.1 GCA_014654235.1 Pelagibacterales bacterium SAG-MED10
TAGCAACAATTATAAATTCAAGAATAAGAAACGTTTTAGGTCAGCAAGAACTACAAACACTATTATCTGAAGATAGAACTAAACAAATGGCCTTAATCCAAGAAGGTGTAAATAATGAAGCTGAAAATTTTGGAATAAAAATTAATGATGTAAGAATTAAAAGAGCAGACCTTCCCCAAGCAAATAGTGATGCAATTTTTAGAAGAATGCAAACTGAAAGGGAGAGAGAAGCAAAAGAATTTAGAGCAAGAGGTGCTGAGATGGCAGTTACTATTACTTCAACTGCAGATAAAGAAGTTACAGTTATATTGGCCGATGCTCAAAAAAAATCAGAGATAATGAAGGGTGAAGGGGATGGTAAAAGAAACAATATCTTTGCAAGTGCATTTGGACAAGACCCTGAATTTTTTGCATTTTATAGAGCGATGCAAGCTTATGAAAAAGCTCTTATTGGAGGTGAAACCTCTCTAATTTTATCTCCTGACAGTGAGTTTTTTAAGTTTTTTGGGAATATAAAACCTAAATCAAATTAAAGTTTAAATGAGAGAGTTGATCATAGCTTTTGGTCTGTTCTTATTTATAGAAGGTATTTTGTATGCCATATTTCCATCAAAAATGAAAAATATTCTTAAAAAATTAGATTTAGTGAAGGACAGTCAATTAAGAACAGGTGGGCTAGTTTTTGCAGTTTTAGGTTTTATTATTATTTATTATATAAAAGAAATAATATGAATAAGTTTAAGTTATATTTATTTTCAATAGTATTATTTTTGAATTTACAATCAAATTCGATCTCTCAAAATATACCAAACTCATTTGCAGATTTAGCTGAGAGACTTATGCCTTCAGTGGTAAATATTTCAACTACAACTACAATTACCACACAGTCAAACCCCTTTCCTTTTCAATTTCCTCCTGGATCACCTTTTGAAGATATGTTCAAGGAATTTGGAGCACCCCAAGAAAGACAATCTGCTGCTCTTGGATCAGGTTTTATTATTGAAGAAAAAGGAATTATTGTAACAAACAATCATGTAATCGCAGATGCAGAGGATATAATTGTTCGTGTAAATGGTGATAAGGAATTTAAAGCTAAAGTTATTGGTGCTGATCCTCTTTCAGATATTGCTGTATTACAATTAGATACAAAAGAAAAATTTATTCCTGTAAAATTTGGAGACTCAGATAAAGCTAGGATTGGCGATTGGGTTATAGCTATAGGAAATCCTTTTGGACTTGGAGGAACTGTTACTTCAGGAATTATCTCAGCAAGAAATCGATCAATAGGATTATCAAGATATGAAGATTATATACAAACTGATGCATCTATAAATTCTGGAAATTCTGGTGGACCGTTATTTGATATGAATGGAGATGTCATTGGAATCAATACTGCTATTTTAGGTAGAAACGGTTCAATTGGAATTGGTTTTTCTATACCATCCAATAGTGCGAAAATAGTAATTGATCAATTAATTAAATTTGGTGAAACAAAGAGGGGATGGTTAGGGGTTCGTATTCAAGATGTAACAAAAGAAATTGCAGATGTAGAAAAATTGAATGAACCGAAGGGTGCATTAGTAGCTAGCGTTGCTCAAAATAGTCCGTCGGAAAAAGCAGGCGTTAAAGCAGGAGATATAATCTTAGAATTTAATGGAGAAGAAATAAGAGAAATGAAAGAGTTACCAATTATAGTTGCAAGAACTGAAGTTGGAAAAAAAGTAAAAGTAAAAATTTGGAGAAACAAAAAAGAGATAATAAAAACAATTACACTCGGTAGACTTGAAACATCTGAAGATTTTAAAGTTGCTGAAAAAGATAAACCACAAAAGGAAGTTAAAATAGAAAATTTAAAAATTTCGGTAAGAGAAATTACAAAAGAAGATATTAAAATTAGGAATTTACCAAATCAAACAACAGGATTGGTAATTACAAAAATTGAAAATGATAGTCCTCTATTAAATACAATAGAGATAAATAGTATTATTTTAGAAGCTCAAAAGAAGAAAATTACAAAAATAGACGACTTGGAACAAACTGTTTCAAAAGTATTAAAAAGTAATCAAAAAACAATATTATTAGTCATTTATAATAGTCAAAATCAAAGAAGATACATTGGAATTAAATTAAATTAATTTATGGACTTAAAATCCAAAATTATTTTAATTTATGGACCTACTGCTTCCGGCAAATCTCAATTTGCAATTAAGCTTGCAAAAAAAATAAATGGTGAAATAATAAATGCAGATAGTATGCAGGTTTATAAAGAACTAAGAATTCTTTCTGCAAGGCCATCTTCAAAAGATTGTCGAAAAATAAAACATCATTTATATGGTTTTCAAAGTGTGAAGAAAAATTTTTCAACAGGTGATTGGTTAAAATTAGTTAATAAAAAGATTAAAGAAATAAGAGGAAAAAAAAAAATTCCTATACTAGTGGGGGGCACCGGCTTGTATTTTAAGGCTATAACTGAAGGTTTAGTTCATATTCCTAATGTGCCTTTGAAATTTAGAGAAAAAATAAGATCTTTGCATAAAAAAATTGGATCTAAAAAGTTTTTTTTAAATTTAGTAAAACTTGATCCCTTAGTAAAAAATCATATTAACCCTTCTGATACACAAAGATCTATAAGAGCCTACGAAGTTAAATTATTTACAAAAAAATCTATGTATGATTGGTTCAAAAATACGAGGTCAATTTATGAGAAGGAAGATTTTTATAAAATTTATATTGATTTCCCTAGAGGTGAGTTATTAGATAAAATTAAAATGAGAGCTGAGAAAATGATTGAAAATGGGGCTATATCTGAGGTTAAAAGGTTTGTTAATCTTAATGTAAAAAAGAACAAAAGTGCAAGTAAAGCTATTGGTATTGCTGAAGTTAGAGAATTTCTCTCCAAAAAAATAGAAATAGAGGAAGTTATTGAAAAAATATCAATAAAGACTAGGCAATATGCAAAGAGACAAAGTACATGGGGAAGAGGCAACATGCAAAATTGGGACAAGATGAGTCCAAACTCTTTAAATAAATTTTTAAAAAAATTTTAGATATCTCTCACTTAGCCTTGACCAATCAGTGCAACTTCAGCTAGATTGCATAAATGTCTAAATTATTTTCAGGAGCCGAAATTGTATTTAAATGTCTTGAAGACCAAGATGTTGAACATATTTTTGGGTATCCGGGTGGAGCAGTTTTACCAATTTATGATGAATTAAAAAATCATTCGTCAATAAAACATATCTTAGTAAGACATGAACAGGGAGCAGGACATGCGGCTGAAGGTTATGCAAGATCTAGCGGTAAACCAGGTGTTGTGCTTGTAACTTCAGGTCCTGGTGCAACCAATGTAGTTACTGCTTTAACTGATGCCTACATGGATTCGGTTCCTTTAGTTTGTATTTCAGGACAAGTACCAACACATTTAATAGGTACTGATGCATTTCAAGAATGTGATACCACAGGAATTACCAGACCATGCACAAAACATAATTGGTTAGTTAAAGACATAAAAGATTTATCAAAAACTTTACATGAAGCTTTTAGAGTTGCAACAACTGGAAGACCAGGGCCGGTTTTGGTAGATATACCAAAAGATATTCAATTTGCTAAAGCAAATTATTCAAAACCAAAAAAAGAAAAAAAACAAAATGGCAAATCTAATAATAGATTTAATCAAAATGAGATAGATGAATTAATTAATTTAATCTCCAAAGCTAAAAAACCAGTGGTTTACACAGGTGGTGGAGTTATAAATTCAGGACCAGATGCAAGTCAGTCTTTAAGAGAGTTTATAAGATTGATAGGTTTTCCAATTACTTCAACTTTACAAGGTCTCGGGGCATTTCCAGGTGATGACAATCAATTTATTGGAATGTTAGGCATGCATGGAACTTATGAAGCTAATAATGCTATGCACGATTGTGATTTATTGATTAATATTGGTGCAAGATTTGATGACCGAATTACAGGAAAGATAGACGAATTTTCCCCAAAATCAAAGAAGGTTCATATTGATATCGACCCTTCTTCAATTAACAAAATTATCAAAGTAGATTTAGCAATAGTTGGAGATGTTAATGAAGTTTTAAAAGCAACTATAAAAAAAATAAATAAAAAACAAAATGGTTTTAATGACTCAAATAAACAAAAAATTGCAAAATGGTGGGAACAGATTCAAAAATGGAGAACAAAAAATTCTTTGGGTTTTATTAATAGCGAAAGTACAATTAAACCTCAGCATGCTGTGAAAAGATTATATGAATTAACAAAAAATCAGGATACCTTCATTACAACGGAAGTAGGTCAACATCAGATGTGGGCTGCACAACATTATAAGTTTAATAAACCAAATAGATGGATGACTTCTGGAGGACTTGGAACAATGGGATATGGTCTCCCAGCTGCAGTTGGTGTGCAAATAGCTCACCCAAATAAACTTGTTATCGACATTGCGGGCGAAGCATCAATTTTGATGACAATGCAAGAAATGTCTACAGCTGTTCAATATAATTTACCTATTAAAATTTTTATACTCAACAACCAGTATATGGGAATGGTAAGACAATGGCAGGAATTACTTCACGAAAAAAATTATTCTGAAAGTTATTCAGAGGCATTGCCAGACTTTGTTAAGTTAGCAGATGCTTATGGATGTAAAGGAATTAAGGCTGAAAAACCTGAAGAATTAGACATGAAGATTAAAGAAATGGTTGATCACAATGGACCTGTAATTTTTGATTGTCATGTTGATCCAAGTGAAAATTGTTTTCCTATGATTCCATCAGGAAAACCTCACAATCAAATGATCCTTGGTCCTAATGACAAAGATGAAAACAAAATAACTGGTAAAGGCAAAGCGTTAGTTTAATGGTAAAACCTAAATCTGCATATAGTATTCCAACAAAAAAGGGCAAGTTAGATACACATATATTTGTTGTATGGGTTGATAATGAAGCGGGAGTACTTGCAAGAGTTGTTGGTCTATTTTCTGGAAGAGGATATAATATTGAGTCATTAGCTGTAGCAGAAGTTGATCAGACAAAGAATATATCAAGAATAACTATCGTAACTACAGGAACCCCTCAAGTGATTGATCAAATTAAACTTCAATTAAAAAAATTAGTACCAGTTCATAAAGTTGCTGATTTTAAAAGAGAGGATAAAAAAGTAATTTTTAAAGAAATGGCTTTGTTAAAAGTTGTTGGTAATAAAAAAAAGATAGAAAAATGCCTTAAAGCCTGTAAAAACTTTAATCCTGTAGTATTAGATAAAACAAAGTTATCTGTTGTAATACAAATAACTGCTTTAAGAAGAGAAATTGATAAAATGTCTAAAAAATTAAAAACTCTAGGTCTTACAAGTACCTCAAGAACTGGGGCTATAGCAATGACTAGGGGTGCAGAAATTTTTAAATAAATAAATTGGGAGAAAAAAAATGAAAATGTTTTATGAAAAAGATACTGATGTTGATCTTATCAAAGATAAAAAGATTGCAATCTTTGGCTATGGAAGTCAAGGACATGCTCATGCATTGAATTTAAAAGACAGTGGAGTAAAAGAAGTAGTTGTAGCTTTAAGAGAAGGTTCATCAAGTATTGCTAAGGCAGAGTCTAAAGGCTTAAAAGTAATGAGTTTGTCTGATGCAGCAGAATGGGCAGATGTAGTTATGATTTTAACACCTGATGAATTACAAGCATCAATTTATAAAAATCACATAGAGCAAAGAGTTAGAGAAGGAACTTCGGTAGCTTTTGCTCATGGTTTGAATATTCATTATGATTTAATCAAAGCTAGAAAAGATCTAGACATATTTATGGTTGCACCAAAAGGCCCTGGTCATCTAGTTAGAAGTGAATATGAAAAAGGGGGTGGAGTTCCATGTTTATTTGCCGTTCACCAAAATGGCTCAGGAAAAGCAAGAGATCTTGCTATGTCTTATGCTTCAGCAGTAGGAGGAGGAAGATCTGGAATTATTGAAACAACTTTTAAAGACGAAGTAGAAACAGATTTATTTGGAGAACAAACTGTTCTCTGCGGTGGATTAGTTGAATTAATTAAAAATGGTTATGAAACCCTTACTGAAGCAGGATATGAACCTGAGATGGCGTATTTTGAAACAGTTCATGAAGTAAAATTAATTGTAGATTTAATTTACGAGGGTGGAATTGCTAATATGAATTATTCTATATCAAACACTGCTGAATACGGTGAATATCAATCTGGACCTAGAATTATAAATAAAGAAGAAACAAAAAAAAGAATGAAAGAAGTTTTGACTGATATTCAATCGGGAAAATTCACTAAAGAATGGATGAAAGAATGCGAAAATGGTCAAAAGAACTTTCTAGCAACCCGTGCAAAACTCGCTGAACATCCTGTTGAAAAAGTTGGTGCAAACTTAAGAGCAATGATGCCCTGGATAAGTAAGAAAAAATTAGTGGATAGTGATAAGAGCTAATTAAAAGAGCTTAATTCTTTATAAACATTTTGCAATTTCTAATAGAGATTGTATTATAGATTTTCCAAAATTTTAGTTATGAGTGATAAAGACAAAGTTTTTATATTTGATACAACAATGCGAGACGGTGAACAATCACCTGGAGCATCAATGAGTCTCGAAGAAAAAATTCAAATTTCAAGAGTATTCGATGAACTAGGAATTGATATTATAGAAGCAGGTTTTCCAATAGCTTCTCCAGGAGATTTTGAGTCAGTGAAAGCAATTAGTAAAATTTTAAAAAATTCTATTCCTGCTGGTTTATCAAGAGCGAGTAAAAAAGATATTGATGCATGTCATGAAGCTTTGAAGTCTGCACCTAGATTTAGAATTCATACTTTTATTTCAACTAGCGCTCTTCATATGAAACATAAGTTAAATAAAACACCTGAACAAGTATTGGATGCAATAAAAGAAAGTGTTACGTATGCGAGGAATTTAACTGACGATGTTGAGTGGTCGTGTGAGGACGGGACAAGAACTGACATGGATTTTATGTGTAAAATAGTTGAACTTGCTATTAACTCTGGTGCAAAAACTATAAACATTCCAGATACAGTTGGCTATACTACGCCCTCAGAATTTACAAAAATTATCAAAACTTTAAAAAATAAAGTTCCAAATATTGATAAAGCAATTTTATCTGTTCATTGTCATAACGATTTGGGGTTAGCTGTTGCTAATTCATTAGCGGGAGTTTCTGCAGGAGCAAGACAAGTAGAATGTACAATTAATGGAATAGGTGAAAGAGCAGGAAATGCTGCTCTAGAAGAAATTGTAATGGCAATTAGAACTAGAAATGATTTAATGCCATTTACCACTGGTATAAAAACAGAACTATTAAGTAAAGCTTCGAAAGTTGTTTCAAATGCAACATTTCCAGTCCAATTTAATAAAGCGATAGTAGGAAAGAACGCTTTTGCACATGAAGCAGGTATTCATCAAGATGGAATGCTTAAAAATAGAGAAACTTATGAAATCATGACACCTGAGAGTGTTGGGGTTAAAAAAACATCTTTAGTCATGGGAAAACATTCAGGCAGACACGCTTTTAAAGAAAAATTATCAGATCTTGGTTATGTGGATGTGACTGACGATGTAATTCAAACTGCTTTTGGAAAATTTAAGATTTTAGCTGATAAAAAAAAACATGTCTATGATGATGATATTGCAGCGTTAGTTGATGATAGTATGGTCTTAGAAAAAAACGTTATAAATTTAAAATCTCTTAAAGTTTTTGCTGGCACAGGTGAGCCACAAAAAGCAGAAATGACTTTAGATGTTTATGGAGAGGTAAAGAAGACCTCAGAAACAGGAGATGGTCCTGTTGATGCAATTTTTAAATGCATAAAAGTTTTATATCCTCATGATGTTAAACTTTTATTATATCAAGTTCATGCTGTTACTGAAGGAACTGATGCTCAAGCAACTGTAAGTGTTCGAATTGAGGAAAATGGAAAAACAACAGTTGGACAAGCAGCAGATACAGATACATTAGTCGCATCTGCAAATGCATACTTGAGTGCATTGAACAAGATGATAATCAAAAGAGACAAAACGGCTCCAGAGATTGAACAAGATAAAGAAAAAGTAAGAGGTATTTAAATGGGTTTATTTGATAAAATAAAGAAAGTTTGGAGCCAAGATATGGCGATAGACCTAGGAACTGCAAACACGCTAGTTGTAGTCAAAGGTCAAGGTGTTGTTCTTAACGAACCTTCTGTTGTTGCAATAGTTGATCAAGCAGGAAAAAAACAAGTTTTAGCTGTTGGTGATGAAGCAAAAACAATGTTGGGTAGAACACCTGGTAATATTCAAGCAATAAGACCATTAAGAGACGGTGTAATAGCAGATTTTATTGTTACAGAGGAAATGATAAAGCATTTTATTAAAAAAGTTCATAAGGGAAGTACTTTTGCAAATCCAAGAATTTTAATTTGTGTTCCAACAGGTTCTACTCCTGTTGAAAGAAAAGCTATTCAAGATAGTGCTTTAGCTGCAGGAGCTAGAAGAGTTCAATTAATTGAAGAACCAATTGCAGCTGCTATTGGTGCAAACTTACCAATCTCTGAAGCAACAGGCTCAATGGTAGTTGATATTGGTGGTGGTACAAGTGAGATTGCCGTTATGTCTTTAGGTGGTTTAGTTTATTCGAAATCTCTTAGAGTTGCAGGAGATGCAATGGATGGAGCAATGGTTAATTATATGAGAAAAGAATACAATTTAATGATAGGTGATAGTACTGCAGAAAAAATTAAAAAGGAAATAGGAACAGCCATTCCAAGTAACAATAATACTTATGCTGTAAAAGGAAGAGACTTAAGATCTGGAACTCCTAAAGAAGTTAACATTACAGAGGAAGATACCGCTGAAGCATTAAATGATATTTTAAAAGAAATGGTAAATGGTATTAAGGATGCACTAGAAAGCACACCACCAGAATTATCAGCAGACTTAGTGGACATGGGTTTAACTTTAACAGGTGGAGGAGCTTTATTAAAAAATATCGATAAAAGATTTTCTAAAGAAACAGGTTTGCCAGTGCATATAGCAGATGATCCTTTATCATGTGTTGCCGTAGGTACAGGTAAAGCTTTAGATCAAGAACAAACATTCTCGACTATGATGACAGAATATTAAGACCGATGGCCTCAAGCAGAGATGATTTTATTATCGCAATACGTTCTGCATTCTTAAAAAAAAGTACTCAACAAAAATTTTCGTTACTTACATTAGTATTTATTTCAGTTTTTATAATTGTTTTATCTAGTTTAGAATTGAAAGTAATAAAATTTATAAAAGTTGGCATAAATGAATTTGTGTATAGATCTTCATTTGTGGTCTCGATTCCAGAAAATTTATTGATAAGCACATTTTCTGAAATAAGTGAATACACAACATTTTTTAATAAATATAAAAAAAATAAAGATGAATTAGATCAATTTAAATCTAAAAATATATCTAATGAAATTATTTTAAATGAAAACAAAGAATTAAAAGAATTAATCAATAATTATGTTTCAAGTTCTGACAAATTATTAGCAAAAATTATTGTTGACCATAATAGTCCTTTTTTAAAAAGTATTATTATTAACAAAGGTAGTAAAGATGATATTAAGATTGGAACAAATATTTATGATCAATCTTATCTTGTAGGTAGAGTTATTGAGGTAAATTATAAATCCTCAAGAGTATTATTATTATCTGATTTAAACTCAAATGTTCCAGTTACTATTGCTCCTCAAAATATTCAAGCGATTATAACTGGAATAGGTGATAATAATGGAAAGATTAAGTATATTAAAGATGGTCTTTCTGAAAAATTAGAAAACGATAGTATTGTGTATACTTCTGGGACTGGTGCTATTTTTAAAAGTGGTGTTCCAATAGGAAAATTAAAAATTTTAAAAAATGAAATAAGTACAGAATTAAAGGTTCAATTTTATTCAGATTTCTCTCAATTAAAATATGTTTTTGCCGAAATATTAACTAACACACCAATACAAAACTTGGATAATGAAAATACAAATAATCAAAAAAAAAATCCGATAGATGCAAAAGTTCAAATCCTTGAGGATGAGATTGAAATTATTGAGGACACTAATGTAAAATTTAAAGAGGAAAATGAGAACTTAAAAGTAAAAATTAATGATCTAAATGATCAAGTTTTTGATTTAAATAACGAAATAACAAGACAAAAAGAAAAAATTAATCAATTTGACTTAGATAAAGAGGAATTAGAATTTTTACGATTAAATCTGATTTATAGTCATAAATGTCAAACCAAAAAATTATTTAGTACTGGTTTTAAAGTGGGAACACCAGAATATAAAAAATGTATTTTAAATAAAGGAAAAAAGGTAAATGACTAGTTTAAGATCAAAAGGATCATTTTTAAAATTTTATTCATGGTTACCATTGATAATTTTATTTATATCTGTTTTTAATGAATTTGATTTTAATTATTTAAATTTAGATTATTTCTCATTTAATTTTCCATTTATACTAATTTTTTTCTTTACTTTAAAAGATTTTAAAAACTTTGATTACATTTTAGTTTTTATAGCTGGATTATTTAATGATACAGTCGTGGGATTACCATTAGGCGTAAGTAGCTTGTCATATATTTTAATTTGTATTGCAACTTCCTATTTTAGAAATATAACAATTAGACCAAATCCCATTAAAGATTGGTTTTATTTTTTATTTGTAGTAAGCTTAATAAATTCAATAAATTATTCTATCCTTACATTATTTTTTTCGTTTAATTTGGTTTTAATGAGCTATCTTGTTAATACTTTTTTCACATTTTTATTTTATATAATTTTTGTCTCAATTTTTAAATTTTACCTTAAAACTTTAAATGATTAGTTCTTCAAGCGATAATGTAACAAAACTTAATTCAATAAATAGAAGAATGTTTATTACTGGATCTTTAAAGTTTATGGTTATGATTGGGTTGGTGAGTAGATTATTTTTTTTACAGGTCAAAGAAAATAAGAAATACTTAACATTGTCAGACAAAAATAGGATTAGAGAATGGAAATTAGCACCTGTAAGGGGTGAATTTCTTGACTATTTTGGAAACGTAATAGCTGGAAATTTTGAAGCATACCAGCTTCATATAATTCCAGAAGAAGTCGAAGATTTTAGATATGTAATTTACAGATTAAAAGATTTATTAGAATTATCAGATAAAGAATTCAAAAAGGTATTAAAAAAAAAGAATGAGAGCAAACCTTGGGAGACATTAATTATTTCAGATAATTTAGACTGGAAGAGATTTTCTAAAATAAACAATCATTTATATGACTTAAATGGAGTAAAACCTGTTATTTCTATTTCAAGAAATTATCCATTCGGAGAAAATTTTACTCATATAATTGGTTATGTAAGTCAAGCTAATGAGAATGATATTGAAAAAAATGAAATAATTAAAAAAAACTTTGTGCCTGGACTCAAAGTAGGCAAAGTCGGTTTAGAAAAATCTCTTGAAGAAAAATTGTTGGGGACGAATGATATCGAGAGATATGAAGTGAATGCCTACGGAAGAAGAATTAGTCAATTAGAATTTCAAAAAGGTAAAAAAGGGAAAACTTTGAGACTAACCATAGATACGGAGGTTCAAAAGTTAGCAAATGAATTATTGAAAGATAAAGCAGGATCTATCTGCGTAATGGATATATTTACAGGCTCTATAATTGCAATGCATTCTTCTCCATCTTTTGATCCCAACTTGTTTGTTTTTGGAATAAGTCAAGATGAATGGCAAATAATACGTAATAACCCTATGAAACCATTGGTAAACAAAACTCTACAAGGCAATTATTCTCCAGGATCAACAATTAAACCAATCGTAGCTTTGTCAGCTTTAGAAAATGGAATCATTAACACGAATTTTACGGTAAAATGCACTGGCAAAACTGATATGTATGGTCAAACGTATCATTGTTGGAAAAAAAAAGGACATGGCTTTGTCAGTCTTAGAAATGCAATGAAACAATCATGTGATACTTATTTTTACGAGATTGCTCGTAAACTAGGAGTTGATAAACTAAGCGAAACAGCAAAAAAATTTGGTCTAGGAAAAGAAGTTTTCGGTGATTTATTCAGTATTGAAAAAAATTCAAAAATTTCTCAAATAGCAACTAACAAAAAAAATACTATAGCTGTCAGATTTCCAAAACACCCTATAACAAGATATTTGCTAAGAGAATTAAATTTCCCTTTGGCAGCTCCTAGCGCCAATATTTCGTCAAAAGTTAGCGCTGTCAGCTCTGATGATGTTAAAGATGATTTTGGAAAAAAGATTAAGTATGTGCTTGAAGGTGGAAAATCGTCAATAGGACTTGAATCAACAATAATTGACCTTAGATACAAACCTAAAATATTAAGATTGGGTGGTTTAGAAGTGTCCACTATTAAAAAAATTCTAAATAAAAAGATTACAATAAATAATAACCCCTTAAAAATTTTTACCCCTGGTCAATCTAAACTACATTATTCACCTGGTATTCCAATTAGATTAAATGTAAAAAAGATTAAAGATAAAGAAGCTTATTTACTAATTAGAAAAAGAAAAGAAATTAAACCAAATTATTATTATTTATCCAAAAAAGGTGATTTGAAGGAAGCAGCAAAAAAACTTTATAGTACTTTGAGAAAAATAAAAAAAAATAAATATAGATCTATAGCTGTAGTAAAAATTCCCAATAAAGGATTAGGTAAAACTATTAATGATAGATTAATAAGAGCTTCTAGATTCTAATGAATGCTCCACTAGAAGTAATTGAGCTGTCAAAAATTTACAATAATAAAAAAGCTGTAAAAAATATTTCTTTCAAAATAAATAAAAATGAGATTATTGGAATCCTTGGTCCAAATGGTTGTGGAAAAACTACTACTATAGGAATGATATTAGGACTGTTAAAACCTTCAAAAGGTGAAGTGCTAATAAATGGAATTTCGATTGAGTCTAATAGAGTGGAGTTATTGAATAATTTAAACTTTATTTCTCCCTACATAGAGTTACCAAAAAAATTATCTGTTCAACAAAATTTGGAAGTTTATGGCAGGCTTTATGATGTAAAAAATCTCAAATCAAAGATTGAAGAGCTTACTGAAAAACTGAGACTTAATGAAATCATAAATAAAATTACTGGAGAGCTCTCTTCTGGTCAAAAGAATAGAGTAAATCTTGCTAAGTCAATAATTAATAACCCTAAACTATTACTCCTTGATGAACCAACTGCATCTCTAGATCCAGAAACTGGAGATTTTGTCAGAAGTTTTTTAGAAGATTATCAAAAAGAAAATGAGGCATCTATTCTACTAGCTTCACACAATATGATTGAAGTAGAAAGATTGTGCTCATCTGTTTTTATGATGAGAAATGGATCTATTATTGATCAAGATAGTCCAAAGGAACTAATTAAAAAACATGGTCGAAAAAACTTAGAAGAGGTTTTTTTAAAACTTACTAGGGAAAAATATGAATCTTAATAAAATGTATGGCCTTTTTTTAAGGCATTTTTTTCTAATCAAAAGCTCTTTGCCAAGAATTTTAGATCTTATTTATTGGCCAACAATACAGATAATTCTGTGGGGTTTTATTTCAAAGTTTTTTTCAATTTATAGTAATTATTATAATGATGCTCTTGGTGTAATTCTTACTTGCGCTATACTTTATGACATTCTTTTTAGATCAAGTATAAGCTTCAACATGTTGTTCTTAGAGGAAATATGGAGTAGAAATTTTACTAATTTATTTATAGCACCCTTAAAGCTTAAAGAAATAATTATAGCACTAATTTTTACCGCTTTAGTAAGAACATTAATTGGACTAGTGCCTGCGATTCTTTTGACTTCACCATTATTTGGTGTTTCAATTTTAAAATTAGGCTTTCCTCTACTTTTGCTATTTTTAAGTCTGTATATTTTTGGAATAACTTTAGGTTTATTTGTAAGTGCTGGTCTTATACGATTTGGTCCATCTTTTGAAAACATCGCGTGGTCTTCTCTATTTTTATTGGCTCCTTTAGGCTGCATATATTACCCAATAGAAATTCTTCCTAATTTTTTTCAAATAATAGCCAAAGGTTTGCCATTAGTTTACATCTTTGATGAAACAAGAAATATTCTTTTAAATGGTTCCGTAGATTACAAAAATTTAACTTATGCTTATTTTTTGAATTTAATTTATCTAATTTGTGGAATTTTTTTATTTTATCTCTCTTTTTTAAAAGCTCGTATTAAAGGAACTTTGATCAATATGGGTGAATAAATTTATTATAAATTATTATAAATTTTTAATAATAAATCTTTTCCATAAATTTTTGGTTTCCATTTAAATTTTTTTAACTTTTCTATACTTGTTCTAATTTCAGGGAATACATTTTTTTCCTCATTTTTTCTAAAAAGATTTTTATCAATCTCAATAAATTTTTTGTAATTGAGGTTTTTAATTTTGAAAGCCATTTCTAATATTTTTTTTAACGAATATTTTTTACCAGACGCTATTACTAAGTTACAAGGTTTTAAATAACTCATAAAATAAGCGCCCATTACTAAATCTGGCGCCCAACCAAAATCTCTAATTACATTTAAATTACCAACTTTAAGTTTTTTTTTATTATAAATATTATTTTTTAAATAAATACATATTTTTTTTAAAAAGAAATTGTTTGGTCTCAAATTAGACTCAACTTGAAAAAAAATAATATTGTAAGATGCAACACCTTTTTTTCTAAATTGATTAACAATTTGAAAAGCTTTTTTTTGAGCATTGATGTAGGGATTTAGACTTTTTAAGAACTTGGGTTTTAGATAATTAAATTTTTTTTTAAAAGAAAAAATATATCCACTGTTAGCTTTTAAAAACTTAATTTTTAAATTATTTTTTTTTAAAACTTTTAAAAAATTTTTGCAACCAATGTAATTTGAATTATATGTTTCTTTTTTTAAATCAAAGCTTTTCGTTACAGAGCTTTGTCCAGCAAAATAGAAAATTATGATAGGTTTAACTTCTTTTAAAAGTTTTGATATTGAATTTGTGTTTAAAATATCTAGCTTCTTAAAAAAAACTTGTTTTTGAATTTTTAAATTACTAAAATTTTTATATTGTTTTTTTAATTTTCTAGATGTTACATATACTTCATATTTTTTACTCAAAAGAAATTTTGATAGATAAGCACTCAATACTCCTGTGCTAATTATTAAAATCTTTTTCCTCATACTTATTTTGATAATATTCCTAATAAATAAAATCTTAATTTTAAAACACTATTCATAAAAAAAAATTTAAAATTTTTTTGTTTTGGATTCATAAAAATGATTTTCCAATTTTTTTGTGAACCTACAACTTTTTTTAATTTAGGGCTATAAATAGGAGAAATTTTCCTTCTTCTCCAAATATATAAATTTATATTTCTAGATCTTATTTTTAAGCTTTCAGACATATTTCTAATAGAGCTTTCCATTAAATGGAGCTCTTCTGCTTTTTCTAAAATTTTTCCCATATGGAATATATTTTCATTTTTATCATTTTTTATAATTTCAAGACCTGAACTTACAAATTTTTTATCTATTATATAACCAAGCTTTGGGTCGTCATGAATAAATGCATATTTCCTTTTTTTATTTTTAGTAAGTTTTTTAAAAACTCTATTTTCCTCTTTATAATCTCTTTTCCAAAAACACTCTGAAAATCTTTTTTTATAAGATAAATTTAATTGATGATAAAAAATCATGTCATATGTTACCGGATTATTATATGAATAAATTTGATTATAAATCTTATTAAAATTTTCAAAGCCGATTTTAATTATTTTGTGTTTTTTTTTTAAATTTCTAAGATAGTTCTCAATTTTATCAGAATATTCTTTTTCACTTTTACCCTTTGTTTGAATAGGTATTAGTTTAATATTTTTTTTATCTCGATACATAAATTTAACTAAATCTGTTAAAGGTTTTTTACAAAATAAAAAAATATTTGTTTTTTTGTTCTTTTTTAAAATTGATCTCACGATACCATTGCATGAAATATGATCTCCTAATCCTAGATGATGGTAAATATAAATTTTATTCATTAACTTTAATTAATTAAATCATAAATCTCAGATTATATCTGATAATACAAACTTTTTTTAATCTCGTGCGCCTGCTAGGAGTCGAACCTAGAACCTCCTGATCCGAAGTCAGGCACTCTATCCAGTTGAGCTACAAGCGCATATGATATTAATATAGTATTTTATGGAAAAAAAAATAAATTTGATTGTTAAAGATGAAGATAAAAACCTTCGAGTTGATGTTTTTATCAACAAAAAGGAAAATGAAATTAGCAGAACTAGAATTAAAAATTTAATTTTAAGTAAAAAATTAAAATTGAATAATAAAATTTTAGAAGATCCCTCAAAGAAAGTCTCTAAAAATGATATTTTGGACTTGATAATACCAGAGCCTAAAAAAGTTTCTCTTAAGCCTTTTGAATATGGATTAGATATTACATATGAAGATAAAGATTTAATTGTTTTAAATAAACCAGCCGGAATTGTAATGCATCCTGGTGCTGGAAATTTTGATAACACAATTGTTAATGCTTTAATAAATTATGATAAAAATTCCTTATCAAATATTGGTGACAAACTAAGACCGGGTATAGTTCATAGAATTGATAAGAACACTTCGGGTTTAGTGGTTATTGCAAAAAATAATCAAGCACATGAACATCTATCAATTCAATTCAGCAAACACTCTATAACTAGAATTTATCAATTATTAATTTGGGGAAAGGTTAGACCCTCAAAAGGAAAAATTGATACTCTAATTACTAGAAGTTCTAAAAATAGACAAATGATGGAAGTAAGTAATGTAAAAGGAAAAAAAGCGATTACGAATTACAAAACAATAGAGGTCTTTGAAAATAAAAATACTCCAACTTTGAGTCTACTAGAATGTAAACTAGAAACTGGAAGAACTCATCAAATTAGAGTTCATATGAATTACCTGGGAAACAGTATTGTTGGAGATGATAAATATAAGAAAAAATTTAAAAAAATTAAAAATATTGATCCTTTATTAGAAAAAAAACTTATTAACCTTAATAGACAGTTCTTACATGCCAAAACTATCGGATTTATTCACCCTAAAAAAAATGAAGAGATGATTTTTAACTCAATTTTGCCACAAGAGCTTGAAATAATTTTAAAAATGCTAAGAAATACTAGCAAATAAATTATTGAAAAAAAAAAAATATTAACTAGATAAAATACCTATGAATTCAGTTATTAACAGTAATCTACCAACTCTAAGTAATGAAGGTGGGCTATCTACATATTTAGAACAAATAAAAAAATTTCCAATGTTAGATGCTGAGGAAGAATATATGCTTGCTAAGAATTGGAGAACAAATGGAAATGTTAAAGCTGCTGAAAAATTGGTAACAAGCCACCTCAGATTAGTTGCAAAAATAGCGATGGGTTATAAGGGATATGGATTACCAGTAAATGAAATGATTTCTGAGGGAAATGTTGGTTTAATGCAGGCTGTAAAAAAATTTGAACCTGAAAAGGGATTTAGATTAGCAACTTACGCTATGTGGTGGATCAAGGCATCCATACAAGAATATATTTTAAGATCTTGGAGTTTAGTAAAAATTGGTACAACTAGTGCACAAAAAAAACTATTTTTTAATTTAAAAAAATTAAAGAATCAAATTGCACCTCGATCCGAAGGAGACCTAAGAAATGAACATGTTACTGAAATAGCTAATAAACTTGATGTAAGTAAAGAAGAAGTTGTTTCAATGAATCGAAGATTGTCTGGAAAAGAATTTTCTCTAAATGCTCAAGTAGGTGAAGATGGTGACGAGTGGCAAGACTGGTTAGTAGATAAAGAGTTAGACCATGATCTAAAATTTGCTCATCAAGAAGAAATGGAACAAAGAAAAGATTTATTAAAAAATTCTATTAAAGTTTTAAATGATAGAGAAAAAGAAATTTTATATTCAAGAAGATTAAATGATAACCCTACTACCCTTGAAGATCTAAGCAAAAAATATAAGATTAGCAGAGAAAGAGTTAGACAAATTGAAAACAAAGCTTTTGAAAAACTTCAAAAGCACATGTTACTCTTAGCAAAATCTAAAAATCTTTTGCCTGTAAATTAAACTTCAAAAGGATTTTCAATTAATATTGTATCCTCTCGTTCTGGACTTGTAGAAATACTTGATATTTTAGATCCAATAAAATCTTCTACCGCATAAATATAATTTTTTGCATTTTCCGGAAGATCATCCATATTTTTGATACCATTAGTAGACGTTTTCCAACCTGGAAACGATTTGTAGATGGGTTTTATTCTTAATTGATCTTCTACTGCTGCAGGTAAATAATCAATCTTCTCACCATTTAAGTCATATTGAACACACATTTTGATTTCATCCAATTCATCAAGAACATCCAGTTTTGTTAATGCAATTCCATCAATTCCAGAAATTTTAATAGTCTGTCTGACTAAAACTCCATCAAACCATCCACATCTTCTTTTACGACTTGTTACTGTTCCAAATTCTTTACCTCTTGTGCCCAATAATTCTCCAATATCATCATTTAATTCTGTTGGAAAAGGCCCCTCACCTACTCTTGTTGTATATGCTTTAGTTATTCCTAAAACATAATTTATAGAGTTCGGACCACAACCAGTGCCTGTTGCTGCACTTGATGCGACTGTATTGGATGATGTAACGAATGGGTACGTTCCATGATCAACGTCAAGCAAAATACCTTGTGCTCCTTCAAACAATATTTTCTTTTTTTTTCTTTTGAATTGATCTAACTTAAGCCAGACTGGTTGAGAATATTTTAAAATTTCAGGAGCTATTTTTAAAAGATCTTTTTTCAATTGATCTTTTTCAAAGATTTTTTTACCCAATCCTTTTCGAATTGCATTATGATGTTGTAAAACTGAATCTAGTCTTTGATCTAAATTTTTCTCTGATCTAAGATCCATTACTCTTATTGATCTTCTACCAACTTTGTCTTCATATGCTGGTCCTATGCCTCTTCTTGTTGTTCCAATCTTGCCTTTGCCTGCTGCATCCTCTCTAATTTCATCCATTTCTCTGTGAAAAGGTAGAATTAAATTAGCTGACTCTGAAATAATAAAGTTTTCAATGCCCACTTGAACACCTTTTGATTTAATTTCTTTTATTTCTTCAAGTAAAGCCCATGGATCAATTACAACCCCATTTCCAATAATTGAAACTTTATTTTTTCTTACAATTCCAGAAGGTAATAATCTGAGTTTATAAGTAATACCATCTATTACCAGAGTATGACCAGCGTTATGGCCACCTTGAAATCTTATAACTATATCGGCTTGTTCTGAAAGCCAGTCAACTATTTTTCCTTTTCCTTCATCGCCCCATTGTGAGCCCACAACTACAATATTTTTCATTATTTAAATCTTTTATATACTTTCATTGAGTTAAGATGATTAATTGGACCATGACCTTTTCCATATTTTGGGTTTAACTTTATTGCAGAATTTACATACTTAATTCCAAGCTCACAAGCTTTCTTAATGGGTTTTCCACATGAAAAAAAAGTGGTTATGGCGCTAGACAAAGTACAACCGGTACCATGAGTATTTTTAGTTTTATATCTTTTACTATTAAATATTTTTATTTCTGATTTATTTACAAATATATCCTGAACATATCTAAATTTAAGATGTCCACCTTTGATTAAAACATTTTTTGCTCCCAGTTTGATTAGTTCATTTGCTGCAAAAATCATATCATCTTTATTTTTAATTTTTATATTAGTTAAAATTTCAGCTTCAGGGATATTCGGAGTAATTAAACTTACTTTTTTTATTAGTTTAGATTTAAAAAATTTAATCGCATTATCATCTATTAGTTTTGTTCCTCCTTTTGCAACCATTACAGGATCAAAAATTATTTTATTAACTTTAATATTCTCTAAAGCTTTAATAACAGCGTAAATAACTTTTATAGAATGCAACATTCCAATTTTAATTGCATCTGGTTTTATATCTTTTGAGGTAAATATAATTTGTTTTGAAATTTCTTCAGGCGCAATAGAAACTATAGATTTTACTCCAGTCGTATTCTGAGATGTCACTGCTGTAATTGCTGTCATTGCGTATGAACCAAGCGTAGTGACAGTTTTTATGTCTGCCTGAATTCCAGCTCCACCAGATGAGTCTGAGCCAGCAATGATTAATATTTTTGATTTTGGTTTCAATCTATTTAATTTTCTTTAAAATAATATCTATACACTTATTAAGAAGCTTTTTATTTTCACTCTCACCCATAACTCTAATTTTTGACTCTGTGCCAGATTTTCTCACCAATATTCTGCCATGGCCTTTCATTAACTTTTCTGCAATTTTAATAGATTTTTTCACCTCGGGCTTGTTAATAATTGCCCTTTCTTGAACCTCTATATTCTTTAAAACTTGAGGAATTTTTTTAAATTTTTTAAAAAATTCACTAGCTTTTTTCCCTTTTCTAATTGCAAATAATACTTCCAAAGCAACTAATAATCCATCTCCTGTTGTTGCAAATTTTCCTAAAATAATGTGTCCAGATTGTTCTCCACCTAAGTTGAAGTTATATTTTT
Organism: Pelagibacterales bacterium SAG-MED10; assembly: GCA_014654235.1. Classification (GTDB taxonomy): domain Bacteria; phylum Pseudomonadota; class Alphaproteobacteria; order Pelagibacterales; family Pelagibacteraceae; genus Pelagibacter. The sequence continues at coordinate 20,641 of JACWDH010000008.1, forward strand.
GCATTTTTTCTTTCACATATCTATCACCTACATTCGCACGAATAAATTTTATTTCTTTATAATTTAAAAATTTTTCTAAACCATAATTAGACATTAAAGTACCAACAACACCTCCTTTTAGCATTTTCTTATTTTTCCATCTTGTTGCCAATGCAGCAATAATTTGATCTCCATCTATTATGTTGCTCATCTCATCACACATAATAATTCTATCAGCATCACCATCTAAAGAGATACCCAAATGAGCCTTATATCTTTTTACTGCATTTTTAATATTATTAGGAAATGTTGAGCCACAATTTTTATTTATATTTAAACCATTAGGATTTATTCCAATTGCAATTACTTTGGCCCCTAAAGATTTTAGTAATTCTGGACCTGCTTTATACCCAGCTCCATTTGCACAATCAATTACAATCCTGAGTCCTCTAAGGTTAAAATCTTTAGTAAAATTTTTTTTTAAAATCTTTATATAATCTTTAGTTCCACTTTCTAATCTTTTAACTCTTCCCAATTTTTCAGGTCTTGATAAATTTTTATCGATTTTTTTATCTATTAAGTTTTCAATTTTTTTTTCAATTTTGTCTGATAACTTCATTCCATCAGGGCCAAAGAGTTTAAGGCCATTGTCATAATGTGGATTGTGAGAAGCAGTAATCATAATGCCCATATTGGCTTTCATATCTTTCGTGAGCATAGCTAAACCATTAGTGGGAAGAGGTCCTAGTGTATACACATGCATTCCTGCTGACGTTAAACCAGAAACTAATGCAGGTTCTAAAGTATAACCAGATAACCTTGTATCTTTAGCAATAATTGCTGTTTGTTTCTTCTTTTTTTGAGACTTAAAATATGTCCCTGAAGCCAAGCCAAATTTAAAAAACATATCACCATTAATATTTTTACTATTAATGGCCCCTCTTATTCCATCTGTTCCAAAATATTTTTTTGACATTATCTTTTAATTAACTCTTTAAAAACTTTTATACCCTGTATTATTTCATCAACCTCATGGATTCTTAAAATTTGCACACCTTGCATCATAAGGAAAAGGGATGAAGCGACAGTTCCTCCAGTTCTATTTTTTGTATCATTTGTACCAGATAATTCTTTTATAAATTTCTTTCTAGAATTACCTACAAGTACAGGAAAACCAAGTGTATGAAAAATAGAAATATTACTTATTAAATTCATATTATGTTTCAAATTTTTTCCAAAACCTATACCTGGATCAATAATTATTTTATCGTGTTTTATGCCAATAGATCTTAAAAATTTAATCTTTTTTTCAAAAAAATCATAAATTTCTAATAGCTCATATTTGTAACTTGGATTATTTTGCATATTTTCAGGCGTACCTTGTGAGTGTTGAATAATAAAAGGAATATTATATTTTTTTAAAATATATATAGTTTTAGGATCATAATTCAATCCTGATACATCGTTTATAATTTTGATGCCGAGCTTAATACCTTTCTCCATCACTTCAGATTTTCTGGTATCTAAAGAGACAGAAAATTTTTTACATATTGGTTTTAAAATTTTATTTATTCTATTCCATTCAACTTTTAAACTTATTGCTTTTGAACCTGGTCTTGTCGACTCACCGCCCACGTCAATGACTCTTGCTCCAGATAATAACATTTCATTTGCATGATGAATTCCAATCTTTTTTTTATTAAATTGTCCGCCATCAGAAAAACTATCTGGAGTAAGATTCAATACTCCCATAATGTTCGGTAATTCAGAAAAATTAAAGTTAGCAAAATTTTTTTTTTTTGATGTAATCTTTTTTAAATCTGAAATAATCTCTTTTTTAAGTGATTTTGGTAAACTACTTAGTTGGTTTATGGAAATTTTTTTTTTTGATTTTCTAGAAATCAATTCTAAATGATCAAAAGAAATTTCTTTATGACCATTTAAGGGAAGTGTTTTTTTCTTTTTTAATAAAGCTTTTGAAGTTTTTCCATAATAGAAATTACACGCTCTTGTGTAATATCTAGGCATTAATATTAATGAACAATTTTTGGTTTAAGACCCATCGCACCTAGAGCTGAGCTCTTATCTTCCTCTGTTTGATCTTTTTCATCGTTTCTTTCGATAGGTTTATTGTGCAATATTAAATCTCTTATCTCATCACCAGTTAAAGTTTCGTAAAGAAGTAATGTTTTTGCTAATTTATGTAAATCCTCAATTTTTTCATTTAAGATTTTTTTCGCTCTGTTATATCCTTCATCAACTAATTTTTTTATTTCAGCATCTACTTTTTTTTGCGTATCCTCAGACATTTGTTGATTTCTAGCAACAGATCTGCCCAAAAAAACTTCATCTTGATTGTCTCCATAACTTAATGGGCCTAGTAATTCACTCATCCCAGCTTCAGTCACCATATGTTTTGCTTCTGCAGTAGCAAATTTTATATCTGACATCGCCCCAGAAGTTACTTTATCATGTCCAAATATTATTTCTTCAGCAACTCTTCCTCCCATTGCTTTTGCTATTTGTGACTTCATGTATTCTCTATTTTTTGAGTATTTGTCTCTTTCTGGTAAAGTCATAACCATTCCTAAAGCTCTTCCTCTTGGAAGTATTGTGGCCTTATGTATAGGGTCGTCTGCTTTTTCATTTAAAGAAACTATCGCATGTCCAGCTTCGTGATATGCAGTTAACTTTTTATCATCTTCTGTTTGAACCATTGACCTTTTTTCAGCACCCATCATCACTTTATCTCTCGCTTCTTCAAAATCAGCTAAAGTCACTATTCTTTTACTTTTTCTAGCTGCGAGCAATGCTGCTTCATTAACTATGTTTGCTAAATCTGCACCTGAAAATCCAGGTGTTCCTCTTGCAACTGTTCTTAAGTTAACGTCTGGAGCAATTTTAATTTTTTTAGCATGCACTTTTAAAATTTTTTCTCTACCTATGATGTCAGGTAATCCAACAACAACCTGCCTATCAAATCTACCTGGTCTTAAAAGTGCTGGATCGAGCACATCTGGTCTATTTGTTGCTGCTATTATAATTACACCCTCATTAGTATCAAAACCATCCATCTCTACTAATAATTGATTAAGAGTTTGTTCTCTTTCATCATTACCACCACCTAAACCTGCACCTCTGCTTCTTCCAACAGCATCTATTTCGTCAATAAAAATTATACATGGTGAATTCTTTTTACCTTGTTCAAACATATCTCTAACTCTTGATGCTCCAACTCCAACAAACATTTCAACAAAATCAGAACCTGAAATAGTAAAAAAAGGAACTCCAGCCTCTCCAGCAATTGCTCTTGCTAAAAGAGTTTTTCCAGTTCCAGGATTTCCTACCAATAGAGCTCCTCTTGGAATTTTTCCTCCAAGTCTGCTAAATTTTTTTGGGTCTTTTAAAAATTCTACAATCTCTTCTACTTCTTCTTTAGCTTCTTCCACACCAGCTACATCATTAAATGTCACTTTTCCTTTAAGCTCATTCATCATCTTGGCTTTTGATCTACCAAAGCCCATTGCACCACCTTTGCCTCCTTGCATTTGTCTCATAAAGAAAATCCAAACTGCAATTAACAACAACATAGGGAACCAAGAAAGTAAAACACCAAATAGTGATGGCATTTTTTCATCTATGGGTGCAGCAGATATACTTACACCTTTATCTGAAAGTTTTTCTATTAAATTTGGATCATTAGGAGAGTAAGTTGTAAAACTATTTCCATTTGAATAAACACCTTTAATATTATTACCCTGAATTTCTACTTTCAAAATTTCTCCATTATCAACTGAAGTTAAAAATTCCGAAAATATAATTTGATTTCCTTTTTTAATATTAGCTTGGGGATTTTTAAACATATTATATAGACCAATAGTTAAAAATACTATGATTGCCCACATTGCTATATTTTTCATGTTCATGGGTCTAAAATAAGAATTATTATAAATTAAACAAGTGGCAATTTGGTATAAACTTCAAATTTTTAACGCTCTTTTGAGATTATTACAGTTTGATGCACCTTTTCAATGACACATCCTCCCAAAGTAGATTTAAAATATGCATGATTCTTGATATCATTAATAATCTTATCTAATTTTTTCCCTCTTACAGAGTAGTATTTTTTTCCAATTAATTTAATTGTTTCTGACAAGGCTCTAAAAATTATCTCATTAGGTTGATTAAAAAAAAATTTATTAAGAAAAATTTTGTCTTTTTTTTCTAAAAAAAATGTATTTTTTTTTATATTTTCATCTACATAAAAATCTACGACAGTATTAGAGTTTTTTAAATTCTTAATTGTTTTGTGAAATTTTTTTTCTTCTAAACCATTATTTTGTAAATCAAATATTAATTTTCTTACTCTTGTTCTTTGAAATTTTTCATCTTTATTTGAAGGGTCTTCTACATAGAAATTAAATATATTTTTAGAAAGAAAAACTAAATCTTGTTTTCTTTGATCAAGCAGTGGTCTGAGTATTCTTTTGCCACCCATTTTAGTTACTTTATCTAATGAGACAAGACCCTTTAAACCACTGCCTCTTAACATTCTTATAAAAAAATTTTCAAATAGATCATCTTGATGATGTCCTAACAAAATATCTTTTATTTTTAAACTATCAGATTTTTTGAATAATAATTCATACCTTTTTATTCTTGCAATTCCCTGTATATTTTTTAGTGGTTTCTTGCCTTTCCATGTTAAAATTTCTGATTTTATAGATATGCTATTTAAAAGCTGTTTAACAAGTCTTGCTTCTTTTGTTGAGTCAGATCTTAATTTATGATCAACAATTAAGAATTTAGCAGGAACTTTATTTTTAATTGAATAAATATGAGCTAAGAAAGCCAATGCAAGGCTATCAGGTCCTCCAGATACTGCCACAATGAATTTGCCATCAATATTTAATGATTTTTCAAATTTTTTGTAAATTTGATTAATCTTACTATTTTTTAATTTACTTTTTAAAAATTTAGGAATTTTGTTTACTACATTCAAATTTTTGAGACTCATATTTAGCTTTTTGGATCACAGATTGATTTGCTTTTGGATATTGTTTTTCTACACCATTTATCATTTTACAACCTTGATCTTTTTCTCCAATCTGGACCATGGATACGCCAAGCTTCAATAAATTAATAGGGGCTTTATCACCTTTAGGATATTTTTGATAACCTTCTAAGTATGCTGATGCAGCATCAGTATAAAGCTGTCTTATTCTAAAAGTCTCTGCATACCAATATTGTGCGTTACCCGCCAACTCATGTTCAGGATTTTTATTAACAAATTCTCTAAATGCTCTTTCAGCCATAGAGTAATCTCCAACTTTTAAAAAACTTGTTGCAAATTCGTATTGTTTTTTTGGTGGCTCATTGGGAAGAATAGATTCTTCCGCCTGAAAAGTTTCAGTCACAATTGTTGCTGTAGTGTCTATAGACTGTGTTTGCTGAGACATTTCATTGCTTACTGTATCTTTATAAGAAGTTGATCCAAAATCTTCTGGCTGAGAACTTCCTGGCAAAACCTCCTCGGATTTATTTTTTGTTTTTTTTGTAATTTTTTTATTATCACCACTGGAAACAGAATCTTCAATATCTTGAAATCTTATCTGGTTGTCAGCTTGAACTTTTGACATTCTGCTCGATAATTTGTCTAACTTGAAATTTATTTCCTCAAATTTATTAGTAAGTTGCTGAAATTGGTTTTCAATTTCTGAAAGTTTTAATAAGTGTCTGGTTAAAACATCTTCCGAATTATTATTAGAATTTAAACTTAAATTGTTTGCACTTTGATTATCTAACTGTAGCGAGCCTGAGTAAACTGCTTTTTCTAAAGTTTTTACATCTTTTTGAATTTGCTCTAAGATTTCATAAATATTATGGTTATCTGCATGTGAATTTATGTGTGAAAAAAAACTAATTATAATAATAAATTTAACAATTAAAATTTTAAACGATAGTTTCATATGTGAGTTTATGTTTAAAATAATGGCAAAAAAAAGACCCTTAATCGACTAAGAATTAAGGGTCTTTAATTTTAAAAAAATTAGTTAGCTTTTACAGAAACTGATCTTCTATTTTTTGACCAAGCTAATGGATTTGATCCTGAATCAACAGGTCTTTCTTTACCATAACTTAAAACTGAAATTCTGTCTGATGAAATTCCATAAGTCATTAAATAATCTTTTGCTGCATTAGCTCTTCTTTCACCAAGCGCTAAGTTATATTCTCTAGTTCCTCTTTCGTCAGCATGACCTTCTAAAACAATTGTAATTTTAGAATTTTTCCTTAACCATGCGGCTTGTTTTCTCAAAGTTTCTCTTGAGGCAGTAGTAAGAACCGACTCGTTAGTTGCGAAGAAAACTCTATCAGGTACACCTGAAGCTAAATACTCAACTGTATCTGTTCCAGTGTAAACATCTCCTTGCATTTGTCCTGTTTTTTTTTGAAGTAGCACAAGCAGATAGCACTAAACACGCAACAGTTATTAAAAAAGCGTTTTTTAGAATTTTGTTTAATTTCATTATTGCTCCTTGGTCAATATTTCTTATTCTTAACATTTTCACAACTAATTAGATCTTTCAAGTTAAAAAATCAAGATAATATTGTTTAATTACTTAATAAAGATGACCATGATGGGTCTGATGCATCTGTAGGAGTGCTAACAAGCCTCTCATTATAGCCAGTCAAATCTATTGACCATAATTTAGCTGAAAAACCTTCTCCTTTACTATCGGTTTTTGTCTCTCTGTAAAAAATTAAAACTCTACCATTAGTAGACCAAGAAGGTGCCTCTTGATAAAAATTTTCAGTTAATAATCTTTCTCCACTCCCATCTGTTCTCATTACTCCAATATAAAATTTACCTTTATGTAGTTTTGTAAATGCAATTAGATCACCTCTAGGAGACCATACTGGAGTCCCATAAAGTCCTTTACCGAAAGAAATTCTTTTAACATTACTACCATCACTTCTCATTATATAAATTTGTTGATAGCCACTTCTATCAGAATTAAAACAAATATATTTTCCATCGGGTGAATATGATGGAGAAGTATCTATTGAAGGATGATTTGTAATTTTTTCAACTATTCTATTTTCTAAATCCATAGTGTAAATTTCAGAATTTCCATCTTTTGCAAAACTCATTATTATTTTTTTTCCATCTGGAGAAAATCTTGGAGCAAATGTCATACCAGGAAAATCTCCGACTACTTCTTGCATTCCAGTTTCTATATCTAAAAGATAAACTCTTGGTAAGTTTCTAAAATAAGAAAGATAAGTGACCATCTGATTTGTTGGATTGAATCTTGGTGTCAAAACAAGCTCATTACCTAATGTCAAAAATTTATTATTTGCACCGTCTTGATCCATTATAGCTAATTTTTTAATCCTTCTAGTTTTTGGACCTTCCTCTGAAACATATATTATTCTTGTATCAAAATAACCTTTCTCACCAGTTAATCTTTCATAAATTTTATCTGTGATTATGTGACCAACCCTTCT
>JACWDH010000080.1 GCA_014654235.1 Pelagibacterales bacterium SAG-MED10
GATCTTCAGTTGGTAAAATATAATTTAAAAGTTCAAATTGTTTGGGATTAGAATTCCATTGATTATATATAATATTGTCCGAAAACATTTTGATCTGACTTTCATTTTGATCAACAATTATTGGTATGAAAATAATATCTTTTTTTACTGGTAATGATGGAAAAATATTTTTCTTTTCTAATAAATCAAAGACAATTTTTTTATTAAAAGATACATTAAGTTTTATATAATAGACTTCATTAACAAATTTTTCCTCTTTAATTGAAAATGTCTCAATCATACTTTTGATTTGATTTAATGGTATTTTTTTAAGTTTCTGATAATCCTTAGACTGAACAATAGATAGCATTAACTGATTAAAAGCTTGAACAAATCCTTCATCTATTATTTTGTTTTTGTTAAAATTGATCTTGAACGGAGTAGATAATTTAACATCATTTATAGAGAAAGTCTTAGCGAGACTAATTCCTGTGGAAAAAAAAATATTTAGTAAAGCAAGAAATGAAAAAAAAATATATAACTTTCTTAATTTTAAATTTTGAAAAATATATTTCATAGACCTTTTTAATGAATAAAAAAAAATTTACCTATAAAAAAAGTGGTGTTAACATCACTGCTGCTGATAATTTCGTTAATTTCATTTCTAATGTTTCATCAAAGAAAAAAGGCAAAAAAAAGTTTTCAAATATAGGTGGATTTGGGTCCATAACCAATATTCCTAAAGGAATAAACCAACCAAAAATTGTAGCTTGTACAGATGGTGTTGGTACTAAAATTGAGATCGCAAACACGCTAAATAAGTATGACACAATTGGTATAGATTTAGTAGCAATGAGTGTTAATGATCTAATCGTACAAGGTGCCAAGCCTCTTTTATTTTTAGACTATATTTCAATTAATAAAATTGATTTAAAAAAACTTAAATCAATAATCAAAGGAATCCTTGAAGGGTGCAGATTGTCTGGTTGTGAATTGGTAGGTGGTGAGACAGCCGAAATGCCTGGTACATATGAAAAAGGTAAGTTTGATATTGCAGGGTTTGCCGTAGGTGTAGTGGGCAAAAATAAAATTTTAACCAAAAATAGAATAAAAAAAAACAACCTTATCTTAGCAGTGCCATCAAGTGGATTGCATT
>JACWDH010000081.1 GCA_014654235.1 Pelagibacterales bacterium SAG-MED10
GTGGTCATGGCAAGATACTGTTAAGTCTGTATTTTTAGATAGAGTTATTATTGTAAGTAATTATGATAGAGTTGTAAGAAGCCCATCTTTTAACATGAAATTACCAAGTGTGATTGCACTTAAAGATTATATTGTACCTCAATCCAAACCGAGTTTTACAAGATTTAACGTCTTTTTGAGGGATAAATTTTCATGTCAGTATTGTGGAAGTAGTGAGGAACTTACATTTGATCATTTATTACCAAGATCAAAAGGTGGAGAAACCCACTGGGATAATGTCGTGACAGCTTGTTCAGCATGCAATGTTCGAAAAGGTGGAAAATTACTCAAATCGTCTGGAATGAAACTTCATCAATATCCCTATCAACCATCTACTGAAGATTTACATCGTAATGGTAAAAATTTTCCTCCCAATTATCTTCATAAAAGTTGGATGGATTATTTATATTGGGATGTTGAGCTAGAAGCTTAAATGTTAAACCTTTTCAGATATATTAATTGCTATCTTTGAACCAGTTTTAATTATTTTATCCATTATTGAGTAAATTCCTTTCTTAGATGCACCCTTCTCATAAGCAATATCTTTATGATGGAGTTCATCTTCTCTAAATTTAATTATTTTTTTTTTTTAATTTTTTTCGTCAGAGCCTAGTTGATTAATTTGATTTTGATAGTGTTCATCTATTACTTCTTCTACCGAGGCGGTACATAACATTGCTGCTTTTTTACCTAGAAGAGTTGAACCAAAACCTAGCCCGACACCCAACAAATCCCACAAGGGTAAAAATAATGTTGGTTTAATTTTTCTCTTTTTAATCTCTGTTTCAAAAAATTCACAATGTTCTTTCTCATGAACTTTCATTTCTTCAATAACTTTTTTCAAATTTTCATCTTTAACAAAAGTGTTAAGAGCCAATAATTGACCCTCGTAGATTTTGACTGCACCTCTTTCGCCAGCATGATCTACTCTTATAAATTCTTCAATTTTATTTTTTGAACTTTTCATAATTGTTAAAAATTTTGATTAAAAAAATAACTAAAATTAAACTTATAAATATATTAAATGTAGTTAATGAAAATCCAAAAATTCTAAATGTCA
>JACWDH010000082.1 GCA_014654235.1 Pelagibacterales bacterium SAG-MED10
ATAAATTAGGAAGAGTTAGACTTTTGTTAAAAGAACCAAGATCAACTTTAAGTTGGCATAAAGACCCTGAGTGTAGGCTTCATGTACCAATTATAACTAATAAAGGTTGTTCGATGGTGATAGAGAATGTTGCAAAACACCTTCCAGCTGACGGTAAAGTTTGGATAACAAATAATACTAAATATCATAATTTTTTTAATGGTGGTGAACAGGCAAGAATACACTTAGTAGCATGTGTTCTAGAAAGTCCTTTCAAAAAATAAATGGAAGTAACTAGCGGCATATTTAAAGCAGCTGGAAATATCTACAGCAATAACAAAGGTTCAATCCTAAGAACATTTATTTATACACTTGGACATTTTGCTATCGCAATTACTGTTTTGATGTTGGTTGCAGATGTGCCTTTTTCTATAGCATTGACGGATGCAATTGTTGAACCAATTGCTAATTCTGTCTGGTACTTTATCTTAGACAAGTGGTGGGCAAGTAAATCAAAGTAATTAAACTTTATATTTTTTTTTGTTAGATAAAACTTGAGATTAATAATTATTCTCAAAAAAAATACGCTAATGATAATTATTCTCATATATTTTTCTTGAATGAACTTTTTATCATATTTAATCTATAAAAATGCAAATAGAAAATTTTAATTGTAAAAAGTGTGGTCTTACAATTTCGTCAACTTGTTCTAAATGTAATAAAGTTGTTGACGTTGAGGTTCTTGATGATGGTTGTATTGTACAAAAAACTAAATGTGGTGATTGTGCAAATACTCCTGTAATCAAAGATGTTTGTTCACAACAAAAATAATAAATAAATATTTTAAAAAAACTAATTAGCTTTACCCCAAAGGTTTTTATTATCAACCCAGCCTTTTAAATTTTCTGTCTGAACTTTACACCAGTTATCATCACATTTTTTAACAACCAAAACTCTACCCTGTTTTATATTTGCTAAAGGTCGAGAGAAATTAGATGGTTTTTTAAATAAAATTTTATCCTTTAGTATAATAACAGAATTTATTGGTTTTAATTGTGACCAATGTATCCAACCACTATTATTTTTGGAGTCGATAATTCTTCTCCAATTT
>JACWDH010000083.1 GCA_014654235.1 Pelagibacterales bacterium SAG-MED10
TTAATAAATCTTAAATTTTCTCTGTGTGCTACAAAGGGAACTGCAGAGTATATCAGAAAACACGGTATGAGATGTAAAATTATAAATAAGGTCAGTAGTGGCTCACCTCACATAGTTGATGTTTTAGACTCTAAGAAAATTGCATTGGTAATAAACACTGGAGGTGGAAATAGTGAACACAGATTAAATGATGCAATAGCTCTTAGAAGAGGAACGCTTAAAAACAAAGTTCCATATTGTACTAATATGTCAACTGCACTTGCATGTTTAGAGGCTATTAAATCTCTTAAAACTAAAAAATTAGAAGTCAATTCTCTACAGGATATTTAAGTACTTACTTTCCAATCAGTTTTGAAAGTCACATAATTTACTTGGATACATCTTCTTTCTTTAACTATTTTCTTCTTTTCCATCCCATGCCAAGTATTTGGTCCACTAGTAAACAAATATCCATAATTATGCTTATAAGGAACTGTTTTAACTTTTTCTAATTTCTCGTTATAAAAATCTGTTCCTAAATCTTCAGATTCATTTGTATTATTTACAAAAATTAAACCAGACATTAGTTTTTCTTTAATGTCACAATGAGGCTTCAACCAAAAACCTTCTCGATCACAGATAACTTCCAACCGAACATATGAATTTGATAAATCTTTATTTATCATTTTTGAAATATTTTCATAAACCTCTTTTGATTGTAGTTCATTAATAAATTTTACTAAATGAGGAAATTGTGAAGCATTATCTTTTGTTATAAAACATCTAAATTTAATTGCCTTACCTCCAGAAGAATCTCCTTCTCTAAATTCTGCAGCACCTCCATCAATCGCTCTTGTTCCATCATAATTTAGATTATGTTTACTTACATCTGGAATATCAGCTTTGACAATTTCTTCTATTGCAGCATCAGTAAGTGCATCGTAATACTCATAATGTTCAAATGGAAACTCATGTTTTTTGGATTGCTTTTGAATTGAATTGATAAAAGACATTAAGAATTAATTTTTTGTTTAATTATTTTTGCTACTCTATTAGTTTCATCTAGTTTTTGATAGTTCCAATTTTCCTCTTCCTCACCTAAATT
>JACWDH010000084.1 GCA_014654235.1 Pelagibacterales bacterium SAG-MED10
CGCTATAATGTCATCATTTCTTAGAATTGTAATTTTATCAGAACATTCTTGATTTAACCTAGAATTCATTTTCACTCTTCCAACATCAGATAAGTCATATCTGTCTGAACTGAAAAATAAATTATTAAATATCTGAGTAGCAATTTCTATTGTTGGTGGCTCTCCAGGTCTTAACATTTTATAAACCTCAGTTATTGCTTCCTCTTTTGAATTATTTTTGTCATTCAAAATTGTAGTAAGCAAATAAGGACCTTTATTAATTGAGTTTGTAACTGAAATCTGAATCGAGTGTATATTTGCGTCTAATATTTGTTGGATTACTGTATCATTTAATTCAGTACCGATTTTAAATGTTCCCTCTTCCTCATCATTAACTTTAATATCTCTATGTAAAATTTTACCGAATAAAGATTCTCTTGAAACTAAAATATCTTTTAGTCCATCGTTTGCTAATTTTTTTGCATTTAAGAAATTAATTTTATCACCTAATTTAATTACAACTTCACCAGTTTTTGCATCGATTACTTCCTCAGCAAAGTTTTTAGCTTTGTAATTTTCAGGATTAAATTTTGTTTTCCATTTTTCTGTTTTAGCATCGTAAGTATACTGTTCGTTATCATAAAACTCGTCTGCAATTTCAGCTTTAGTATATCCAAGTGCTAAAAGTAAAGTGGATGCAAAAATTTTCTTTTTTCTATCTATTTTGAAATATAAAAAATCTTTAACATCGTATTCAAAATCTAGCCAAGATCCTCTGTTTGGTATTACTCGACAATTAAATAAAAGTTTACCGCTTGCATGAGTTTTACCTTTATCATGGTCAAAGAAAACGCCAGGACTTCTATGCATCTGGTTCACTACAACACGTTGAACACCATTAGTAATAAACGTTCCACTATTTGTCATCATTGGAACTTCACCCATGTAAACTTCTTGTTCTTTTGCAGACAAAATATCTTTTGTGTTGTTATCTTGATCTATTTCATAAACAACTAATCTCAAAGTGCACTTCAAGGCTGATGAGTAAGTAAGTCCTCTAGTAATACATTCGTCAACATCAAATTTTGGTTT
>JACWDH010000085.1 GCA_014654235.1 Pelagibacterales bacterium SAG-MED10
TCTCATTAAAAAAGTTTTGTTAATGGATTTAATTAGATAAAAATAATTACTATAATTGTTTTTGATACCGGGAATTTACTAAAGCACTAGGTTGTATTCAAGAAATATATTTTATGAAAATTAAAATAAATTAATTGAAATTTATTTAATTCTAATTACCTTTTTTATAAGGAGGTTATTATGTTAAAACTATCACCACCTGACACTTAGCTGATTAGCTTTATATTTCAAAAACAAATAAAAAATAAAATCCATTTGGATTTAAATGCCAAAGAGGCAATATAAGGGAGCTCTTTAGGTAAAATCTTAAAGAGCGAACCCTTAAAAAAATTAATTGATAGATTTTAAAATTTCTAGTGGAAGTGGTGCTTCAGGGTATTTATTTTGACATAGTGTTTCGTAACTTTGACAAAAATCTATAATTAACTTTAGAACTGAATTTTCATTTGTATTGGTATTAATCTTTAACTTTGATATTAATTTATCTCGGTTGTCCTCTAATTCTTTGATTTGCTCTCCTGTAAAAAATTCACCTGTCTCAATCTCCCAATAAGTATTATCTAATTCTTTATCACTTAAATTGTTTAATTTATTCTGTAATTCCAAAATAGTTGGGTCATCAGTTTGCTTATTTCGCATTGGAGAATTCTTTAACTTTCCAAGACATTTATCTCTTAATCCTTCAATAAAATGATCATAGGGTCTTCCTTCTGATAAATCTCTGAAATGATTGGTTTTAAAATATTTATTAATGGCTAAATCATTTGAAACTTTTTCTTTACCTTTAATGATTGCTATTTGAACGTATATTTCTTGGCTAATGTACTCTTCTAAATGCTCTATAACTTTTTGAGGTATCACTGTTTGATAGGAAGTTAGATTAATGAGGCATACGGTATTTACTATGGCAAGCCTTACAATTGCTCCACATTAATTCTTGAAGGGTGCCTCGAATATCATCACTATCTTCAATTACCGACGTAAGCTTTATCATATCGTTTGAAGATTTTTGCATTAAAGCATTAAACGCATCTTTTTCCTCCCAAATTATTGGTAAAG
>JACWDH010000086.1 GCA_014654235.1 Pelagibacterales bacterium SAG-MED10
TTACTAACGCCATGGTTGTTGACATTTCTTTTTTACCAGTTGAAACTTTCATAAAGTCAAAAAATATTTTTGGCTGGTGCTTTAATTGGTTTTGAGTAAGTTGTTCTTTCAGGTAAGAAACCTCCTAGACTCATTCTTCTTTCTTTTAAATATTTAATTTCAAGAGACTTTTCGTCTGGTTTAAAATATTCAATATTTTTTACTTGATCATCTGTCAATGGAACATCAAACCTATCTCTATAGTACATTAAATCATCAATATCTAATTTTTTTGTTTGATGCGTAGTGTTAACGCTTTCTCCACTTTTACCCATCCCATAACCTTTTATTGTTTTAGCAATTACAACTGTTGGGCTTCCAATGTTTTTTGAAGCTTTATCATATGCAGCAAAAACTTTATGGGGATCATGACCACCTCTATTTAGTCTCCAAATATCTTTGTCAGATAAACTTGAAACTAATTTTTCTGTCTCTGGATATTTTCCAAAAAATTTTTCTCTAACAAAAGCACCATCTCTTGCTTTTATGGCTTGGTATTCTCCATCGACAGTTTCATTCATTATCTTAACAAGATGGCCTGACTTATCATTTGCTAATAATGAGTCCCAATAAGATCCCCAAATAACTTTAATCACATTCCAACCAGCACCTCTAAAAATTCCTTCTAATTCTTGAATTATTTTTCCATTACCTCTAACTGGACCATCCAATCTTTGTAAATTACAATTAACTACAAAAATTAAATTATCTAATTTTTCTCTTGATGCTAAACCAATAGCGCCTAAAGACTCCGGTTCATCCATCTCACCATCTCCTAAAAAAGCCCAAACTTTTCTTCCTTCATCTTTAATAAGGCCCCTGTTGATTAGATACTTCATATATCTAGCTTGGTAGATTGCTAACATTGGACCTAAACCCATTGAAACAGTGGGAAATTGCCAAAATTTTGGCATTAACCAAGGATGAGGATAAGAAGATAAACCTCCAGGATTCACTTCTTGCCTAAAACTATCCAATTGTTTTTCACTAAGTCTTCCCTCTAAAAAAGCTCTTGCATA
>JACWDH010000087.1 GCA_014654235.1 Pelagibacterales bacterium SAG-MED10
AGGTAGTAAAACGAAAAAACTTTCCAAAAGTATTAAATGACATTATCTATATTATATAGAATATTTTGTTTAAATTATGAATCAAAAAAACTCACTTGGGCTTAATAGTTGTTTTCTGGATTTAGATGATCCAATTCATTTATTTGATACTTGGATGGAAGAAGCAAAAAAAACTGAGCCAAACGACCCAAACGCAGTAGCGCTAGCAACATCTAGCAAAAATAACGTCCCATCTGTAAGGATGGTCTTGTTAAAAGACTTTAATCAAAATGGATTTGTATTTTATACAAATTTGGACAGTCAAAAAGGACATGAACTTAAAGAAAATCCAAATGTAGCAATGTGCTTTCATTGGAAAAGTTTGTTAAGACAAATTAGAGTTAATGGGACTGTTTCATTGGTGTCTCATGAAGTTGCAGATGAATATTATAATTCAAGAAGTTATGAAAGCAGAATAGGAGCATGGGCATCTAAACAGAGCAAAGAACTTAAAAATAGAGATCTGCTAGATAAATCTATAGAAGAATATAAAAAAAAATACGCAGATAAGAATAAGGTTCCGCGACCAAATTATTGGTCAGGATGGAACTTGTCTCCCTCAAGTATTGAATTCTGGCTCGATGGAGATAATAGAATTCACGAAAGATTAAAATATATAAAAAATCTTAAAGGAGAGTGGATCAGATCTCTCTTGAGCCCTTAAAAACTTCTAGATAAGCTAAATGTTGTCAGATTTTTTTAATTTACTACCTCTACTTTTTTCTACAACATCAATAAAATCTTTATGTAAGTCTAATTGAATATTTTTAAGTCTCTCTATATCTTCATTCTTTTCTTCGAGAAAGGGATCGAGAGTACTTTTATTTTTACCAGCTGTGTGAACTCGTCTCTCAACACCAATTTTTTTTATTAATTCTGTAAAACCAAATGATGAATAAATAACTCCAATGGATCCGATAATAGAACTTGAATTTGCATAAATTTCGTCCCCAGCACATGCTATAAGATAACCTCCAGATGCAGCAACATCCTCTGCAAATACTA
>JACWDH010000088.1 GCA_014654235.1 Pelagibacterales bacterium SAG-MED10
CAATATAAAACTTTATAAATTCATTTCTAGGGATTTTGTGATCTATAGCTAATCTTAAAAGATTTCCCTCTAGCGAAATAATCTTTTTATTTTCTACATAATGCTTTTGTACTAATTCCTCCAAAACAGATGGAGATAATTGAAGAGATTTTATATTTTCTAGTATTTCTTGAACAATTTTCTGGTGACTTTTTTCCTTAGCAGACGAAAAACTTTTTGAAGTTAAAACACAATCTAGTTTTTCTTTTTGATATTTAATAAGTTTATTATAATCTTTAGTTAGTAGATTTACAGTTTTTAAAACTTTAGGTTTAATTTCTGTTTCCATAGCAGCAAGCGTAGGATTAAATTCTTCATCAGTCTCTTCTCCTGAACTATCCTCACTATCAGTTTCACCAGCATTTTTTTGTTTTGCACTTGGACCTGTTGACTCGTCCTCCATATAATTAGTGTCAATATCAATAATTTCTCTAACTAAAATTTCATCTTTTTGTAATTTTTCATTCCAGTCTGAAAATTGTTGTGCTGTAATTGGACTTTGTGAAAGTGCAATCAACATTACATCTTTTCCAGCTTCTATTCTTTTTGCTATAGCAATCTCTCCCTCTCTTGATAGTAGTTCAACTCCACCCATCTCTCTAAGATACATTCTGATAGGATCGTCACTTTTCTCCATCGTCTTGCCTTCTTCTTTAGAAGAGCCCTCTTTTTTTCTTAAAACTTTGAAGTCTGTTTTTTTTTCTACAAGAGAAATTTTTTCGTCTAAGATATGAATAAAAGCTTGAGCTAAATTATCATCAGAAAGATTTCTTTTTCCTAAGGATTTACTTAATTCCTCATAGGTAATGAAACCCCTGTGAGTTCCTCGACCCATTAATCTAGCAAATGATTTAGTAATTATTCTTTCCACAACAATTAAATTGAAGAGTCTTATATAATGTCAAATTTATAAAAATCCATTCTTTATTTGTAAGGATTAGTTGATATTTTGCTTTTTTTTCAACTCTTTTAGCTCGTTAAATGTCGCTTCACTCAAAT
>JACWDH010000089.1 GCA_014654235.1 Pelagibacterales bacterium SAG-MED10
TTGCTTGAAAAATCTAATGTTGCAGTTGTTCAGGGATCAGCATTTGGCTTAAATGGATATTTTAGAATTTCTTATGCAACTTCAATGAAGAACTTAAAAAAAGCTATGGATAGAATTAAATCTTTTTGTGAAAGTTTAAAATAAACAATTTTATTTTTGGTCTAATATTTTTTTAGCTAAATCAGTTTTTCTTATCCAAGATTTTGGGATAGTGTCTACTCCTTTTAAAGCTGCAAAATAAGCTCCAACAAAATTAACTCTAGAACAGTTACAGCCACCAGCTTTAATAGTTTTTAAAATAGCCCCTTTATAATTTGTGGAATTAATAATTGAATGAATTGAGCTATTAAATGTTCCTGGATAGCTACAAGCCATACCCAATTTTTTAACCATGAGAGGGTGAGGTTTTGATTTTAATCTTTTAACTTTTTTAATATCTTCAACAACACTTTTAAAATATGAATTTTTTTTAAATATTTTAATGAATTCATTTATAGGATCTTTGCTACCTTTTAATGCTAAATCTATTAGATAAAATTTTGCTAAAGCATATTTGAGACTTATTTTTGAAATAGTTACTGTAGAGATAATCTTTTTTACATCTTTTATATTATAGCCATACAAAAAATATGGAAGAGCAGCACAATAACCATCAGACTCGTTTACCTTTTTACCTCCAGTTAATTTTTTTTTAGACTTAATATTTCTTACAGTTTCAATGATATTCTGATGGATCCAAGGTCCTTTTATTATTCCTCGCCAGTCTTTAACTTTTCTGTATTTTGCTCTTAAATTTAAATTTTTCCAATAAATACTTCCTGGACCAAAATTTTTTGTAATATTTTTTTTAAATTTTTCTTCTATATCTCGATGACCTTCAACTAAAGTTTTGAACATCACTTGACCAACTTCATTATAACCAGAAACTTTACCAGTTTTAATGTTGTAAAAAGGACTTTTATTTTTTTTTAAGAAGGTAAAGTCTTGTTTTCCCTTAATATAAGTTAGC
>JACWDH010000009.1 GCA_014654235.1 Pelagibacterales bacterium SAG-MED10
TGATCCATGGGATATCCCTTTAATTAATACTTTAGTATTATTATTATCTGGAACTACAGTTACTTGGTCTCATCATTCTTTGCTCGAAGGTGATAGAAAAGGATTTATTCAAGGGTTAACAGCAACTGTAGTGCTTGGTTTCTTTTTTACCTTATTACAAGCATATGAATACCATCATGCCACTTTTGATTATTCAGGTCATATTTATGGAGCAGTTTTTTATATGGCTACGGGTTTCCACGGATTTCACGTAATAGTTGGAACAATATTTTTAGCTGTTTGTTTATGGCGAGGAAAATTAGGTCACTTTACTAAAGACCACCATTTTGGATTTGAAGCAGCAGCTTGGTACTGGCATTTTGTTGATGTAGTTTGGTTATTCTTATTTGCTGCCATTTATATTTGGGGAAGTTAATTTACAACTCTTGAAGAATAAATTTTTATTTTCAGTATTTGTTTGGTTTATAATTCTTGTTCTTCTCTCATTAGGTTTTTGGCAAATTTATAGACTAAATTGGAAGCTAGATTTAATAAATCAAATTGAAAGTTCTCTAAAAAATGATCCTATAGAATTAACTCAAACCAATAAAAAAAACTATTTAAGAATAAAAACGTCGGGTCAAATTGATTTTGATAATCAAATTTATTTATATCATTTGAATGAAAAAGGAAAACCTGGGTTTGAAGTAGTGAACCCAATATTGATTGAAAATGAAAACTTTTTAATTAACAGAGGCTGGATACCTTTTGATAAAAAAGATCTACCAGAAATCAATCAAATCAATCAAAATGAAATACTTGGAACTTTAATGTTACAAACCAAGTCAAGTATGTTTAAGCCCCAAAATGAAATTAAAAAAAATTATTGGTTCACCCTTGATAGAGATGACATTTTTAATCAGACTGGAAGAAAATTTTCCAATTACATTATTTATTTAAATGGAAACTATAAAATACCAAAGCCAAGAGTGATCACTGCAAAAATTTCAAACAATCATAAAAAGTATGCAATTACTTGGTTTTCAATGGCGATTTCAATTCTTTTAATATATCTATATTTTAGAAAAAAAAATTATTAGATGAAGTATACAAGCACAAGAGACAAATCGAAAAACTTTGAATTTAAAGATGTTTTTCTTAAAGGTCTTGCTGATGATGGTGGTCTTTTCATCCCAGAGTCTTTACACAAATATTCAGAGTCTGAAATAAGTGATTTTAAAAAACTTAGTTATTCAGATTTAGCAAAAAAAATTATTCATCCATTTATCGGTAATTTTACTTCAGAGGGTGAGTTAAGTAAAATAATAGAAAAATCCTACTCAGTTTTCAGAAAAGATAATGTTATTGATCTTATTAAAGTGGGCGACCGTTCTGTGCTTGAATTGTTTCATGGTCCAACCTTAGCTTTTAAAGATGTTGCAATGCAACTCTTGGGTAATTTTTATGAATTTTATTTAAATAATGAAAATGAAAAGATTAATATTGTAGTTGCCACATCAGGAGATACTGGTGCAGCTGCAATTGATGCTATTAAAGGGAAAAAAAACTTAAATATATTTGTTCTTCATCCTCATAACCGTATTTCACCTGTTCAAAGAAAATTAATGACAACTGGAAAAGATGAGAATGTATTTAATATTGCTGTAAAAGGTAATTTCGATGATTGTCAAAATTTAGTTAAATCCATGTTTTCAGATAAAGAATTTTCTAATCAAATAAACATGTCTGGAGTTAATTCAATTAATTGGGCCCGAATTATTGCGCAAAGTGTATATTATTTTTATTGTTATTTTTTAGCCGAGGATGAAAATCAGCCAATAAATTTTTCAGTACCAACTGGAAATTTTGGAGATGTTTATGCTGGTTATTTGGCAAAGAAGTTAGGACTTCCAATTAATAAATTAATAGTAGCCACAAATCAAAACGACATTTTACATAGAGCTATTTCAAAAGGTAAATATGAAACTGAATATGTATCTGAGACTATTTCACCAAGTATGGATATTCAAATTGCAAGTAATTTTGAGAGATTAATTTATGATTTAAATAATCATGATAGTTCACAAACTTTAGATGATATGAAAAATATCAAACAGAATGGTAAATATACAATCGACGATGAGAAATTAAAAAAAATTAATCAAGATTTTTTATCTGCAAGAATGAGTGAGCAGGAAACACTAGATGTGATAAAAAATATCTATGAAAAATTTAATATGGTTTTAGATCCACACACAGCTATAGGATACGGTGCTTTTGATAAGCATGATTTAAAAGGTAATAATATTGTTCTTGCAACAGCACATCCATGTAAATTTCCAGATGCAATTTTAAAGGCTATAAACTTGAAATCTGATTTACCAGATGAATTAAAGTTTATTTTGGATGAGAAAGAAAATTATGGTATAATTGAAAATAATCTCAAAGAAATTAAACAATATATTTTAGGAAAAATTAAATGAAAATTAAAGAAGGGGATAAAATTCCAAATTCAGAATTTTACCATTTAGACGAAACTGGTGCGCCAACAAAAATATCTACTTTGGAGTTATTTGACAACAATAAAACTATAGTTATAGGGGTTCCTGGAGCTTTTACGAAAGTTTGTTCTGCTAAACATTTACCAGGTTATGTTAACAATTTTGAAGCTGCCAAAAAAAAGGGGATTACCAAAATTATTTGTGTTTCAGTAAATGATCCAAATGTAATGAAAGCTTGGGGTGATAGTCAAAAAGTAGAGGACAAGATTTTTATGGCAGCAGACCCATACTGTGAGTTTACCAAATCAATTGGTGCAGATATTGATAGATTTGACAGAGGTCAAGGAAAGCGATCAGCAAGATATACTATGCTGGTTGAAAATAATATCGCAACTAAGATAAAAGCTGAAGAAGATACAGCGACCTGTGAGATGTCAGCTGCAGAGAATTTTTTAGATTCAATTTAAATTAGCTGCTTTTTTAGCCATCATATCCACTTCTTCATTTAGAGGATCTCCGGCATGTGCTTTAACCCAATTCCATTTTACTTTTAAGGATTGGTTTAGTTTATGTAATTCAAGCCATAAATCTTTGTTTTTAACATTCTCTTTTTTTGATGTTTTCCAGTTATTTAATACCCAAGTATTAATCCACTCGGTAATTCCATTTTTTACATATTTTGAATCTGTAAATATCTCTATTGGATCTTTTGAGTTTATATTTTTCAAGGCATTAATTGGAGCCATAAGTTCCATTCTGTTATTTGTTGTATTTTTTTCATTTCCACTAATTTTTTTAATTTCTCCATTCATATTGATTATTGCAGCCCATCCACCATTTCCTGGATTCGATAGGCAGGAACCATCTGTATAAATTTTTATCATCTGGGTAAATAATCTTTATAAAAATTTAAGCTATTATGAGTAAGTAGTTTTTGATAATACTCGTTAGGATTTTTTATCTTTATATAAGCTGTTTTAGGAGTGTTAGAATAATCATAAAGTCTAGTTAATAAGTAACGCAAAGCTGCCCCTCTACATAGGACATTAATAGCATTTTTTTCTCTAGAGGAAATTTTCTTAATACTCTCATAGCCTTTAATTAAACTTTTAATTTTTTGTTTATTCATTAAAAATTTTTTATTCTTTAAGTCAAAACATAGAGCATTAATACAAATTGCAATTTCATACATAAAATAATCGTTTCCAGCAAAGTAAAAATCTATAATTCCTGACAGTTTATTTTTTTTAAAAAAAATATTATCGATAAATAAATCTCCATGAATAATTCCATTTGGTAATTTTTTCGGCCAATACTTATTAATATTCTTTAAATTATTTTTTAAAAAAAGATCTAATTTTGAGAATTTATTATCTTTAAACTTAATACTTTTTAATAAAGGGTTAAGATTTTCAATACCCATTGAATTTTTTCGATAAAGTTTTAGTTTTTCAGTAACTAAATGCATTTGCGCGGTAGTTTTGCCAATAGTGTAACAATCTTTGATATTGAGTTTTTTTTTATCTTTTCCCTCTAAAAAAGATACGATACAGGCAGTCTTTTTTTTTAATTTTATCAGATAACTATCACTTTTGGTTCTTAAAGGTTTAGGACAATTTATTTTAGAACTATTTAATTTATCCATTAGTTTCATAAAAAAAGGGATTTCTTTGTTTGAAACCCTTTTTTCAAAAATTGTTAAGATAAATTTTTTATCTTTTGATTTTAATAAATAATTAGTATTTTCAATGCCTTGCTTAATCCCTTGAAAGCTAATAATTTTTTCAATTTTAAAATTAGTATTTATTAGTTTAATGTCACTTTTATCAATTTTTGTATAAACAGCCATTTAATTTAATTTATTAGGAACTTTAAAAACTACGTTTTCTTTTATTATTTCAACTTCATTTATTTTAATAGTGAATTTATTTTTCAAAGCATTTATAAAATTTTCAACTAAAATTTCTGGAGCTGACGCACCTGATGAAATACCTATAGTATTAAATTTTTCTATTTCATTATATGGAATTTCACTTTCTGAATGAATTAAGTGTGCATTTTCACATCCAGATTTTTTTGCAACTTCTACCAGTCTTACTGAGTTTGAAGAATTTCTACTTCCAATTACAAAAAACATATCACATTGTTTTGCTATATTCTTAACTGCAGCCTGCCTATTGGTGGTGGCATAACAAATATCTTCCTTCATTGGTTCTTTCATTGATGGATATTTATTTTTTAGGATTTTTATTATTTCCTTTGTATCATCTACCGATAATGTTGTCTGAGTTATATAAGCAATTTTATCTTTTTTTTCAGCATGGTAATTTTGAGCTTCGTCTTCATTTTGTATTAGTCTAACCGCACCATCTGGGAGTTGTCCCATAGTTCCAATTACTTCTGGATGGTTTTTGTGTCCAATTAAAATAATTTGATATCCTGCTTTATTAAGATTTTCCGCTTCTCTGTGTACTTTTGAAACCAAAGGGCATGTTGCATCAACATAAGTCATTTTATAGTTTTTAGCATCTTCTGGTATTTTCTTTGGTACACCGTGAGCAGAAAAAATAACGGGTCTAGTTTTATCTTTTATTTCCTCAAGCTCTTCAACAAATATAGCCCCTTTATTTTTTAGATCATCAACTACATGTTTATTATGAACTATTTCATGTCGAACATAAACTGGAGCACCAAATTTTTGAATTGATTTTTCAACAATTTCAATTGCCCTTTCAACACCTGCACAAAATCCACGTGGCGCAGACAACAAGATTTTTAATTCTTTATTTTTCATTTTTTTCTAAAAAATATTCCAGCAATATATGTGGAAAGGTTAAAGACGCCAAACCTATAAAAATTATTTTTAATATTGCACTATTTAATTCATAGAAATTATTAAGAAAATAAAGACTCAGCACAGAGAAAATGGCAGTCAAAACTGTTAATGGAAAAGCTTTTTGAGCAAATAATTTTAAACCATTTTTTAGATTAGAATTATCCATTTCTATAGCAAGTGAAATAGTGTGCCTAATGGAATGTAAAAAACAAAAGTAAATAGTAAATGCAACTAGAGGTGACAAGTAATAATTCAAAATTATAATTGAGAAAAAATCCAAAAAAATTGCAAATTTTTTAATGTTAAATTCTCTTAAAAATAAAATGATACTTGATAGCGCACTTAAACCAATAGCTATTTCAATTATTTTATACTTTTCAATAAAACCTAAACTTGAGTAAAATTGCTCACTATCGATTAGTAACATTTTAAATATTGTCACTGTCTCATCAAAATTGAAGTACAAAGGCGTAATAATAATCAATAAGCCTCTAAAAAAATAAAGTATTGAAATTAAGTTTGAGTTTTTGTTGATTAAAAATTGCGTATCTTCTTTACCAAAATGAAACGAGGCAACAGCTAAAAAAACTATCAAAGTAGTAACCGGCACAATTATCCATATCAATATCACTGAGAGAGCCATTAATATATAAATTAAATAAAAAATATAAAATTTTTTAATATTTAAAATTGTAAGAAGTTTTTTACCTTTTAAATGATCTAGGGCACCGTGAGAAACACCTATGGTTAATATAAGTAGCAAACAAAATAAGGTTGATATATCTAAATTAGTAAATTTAAAGACTATTACTGAAAATATATTGCAAAATAAAAAAAATATAAAAGAGTGATTTAGATTTATTTTTTTTATTTGAGAGTTCATTTCAGAATAATTCTTTCAAAAAAACCAGTTTTGGCATTTTTAAAATAATAGAGAAATCCTCGTAAATATTACTTTTATTTGATAAAAAATTGATAACAGTGCTTGGAGAACAATTAAACATTTTAAAGAATATCTCTGGCATTTGATCTGAATTTTTTTTTAATACTTTTAAAAATATATTATCTAAGATCTTATATTTTGAATTTATAGTAAAATAATCTACTTTTTCGATACTTTCAAAATTTTCTCTAATATATTTACTTTGGTCTTGAATATTCATAAAGGTATATCCAGTACTTAATCTAGTCATACCTCCCGCAGTGCCAATTTCCATTTGATTTATTTTTTTTATATTTTTGGGATGGAATAGTGGGATTGCACCAGTTTCTTTAAATTTAATCTCATAATTTTTTATTTTTAATTTATTTTTAATATAATCTTCCAGCTGAGTTGAATAATCTTGATTTGATGGATGATTTAGATTGGAGACCCAAGTTGTCTCCACAAGTGCCTTTTTTTTTGAAAAGGGTAAGGTATAAAAAAAGTGTACACTATCTCTTTGATCACAATCAAAATCCATTAAGTTAAATATTTGATCATCAAAAACATCTTTATTTGTTTCAATCTCAATACCTGAAAAATGTTGCCATAAGTCATTTTTACTATCAGAAACGTCACTGACACTGTTGAACACAAATGAATTTTCAGTACTGATTTCATTTATATTTTTAAAAAAATGAATATTAGTATTTTTTTTTAAGGTGTTGATTATCTTTTGGTAAAATAGGCCACTATCAATAGATTGATAAGGAAAGTTATCACATTCTATGTATTTAGTTTGATTAGGTATATTGATAGAAAAATTACTCCAGCTGTGCTTTACACAATCTTCAAAATTATGAGCTGCAACTTTCCAAAAAGACCAGGTTTTATCTCTAATATAATCGTTTCTAGGTTCAATAATTGCTAATGTTTTATTTTTGAATTTTTCATGAATTTCTAATTCATATGCCAATGATAACCCAGCGCAACCACCTCCAATAATTACATAGTCAAATTCTCTCATCTAATTTAATTTCTTCCTTAATTAAATAATGGTCATGATCAATATTATCATCATTATTATTGGTTAATACAAGTTGAAGTAAATCAATTATTGCAAGTAATGTCTCAACTATTTTTTCTACATTATTGACATAAATTTTTCCTGATTTTTTATAATTTTCAAAGTTTTTTTTATTTAAAATTTTATAACCAATTTTTCTATAAACTCTTCTTGCAACTAAAATAGAAAATCTAAAACTTAAGGGTATTTCTTTAATTGATTTAAAAGAATTTTCATAAAATTTTTCTGATAATTCAATTGTAGATTTTATATTTTCGAAATTCTGATCAATGTAGATCCTGTTATTATTAAAATCTTCAATTACATCTCTTGAAATATTTGTTAATTGCATAGCGATACCAAGATCAATTGCAGATTTTAAAGAATTTTTTTTATTTACCTTTAGTATTTTGGCCATCATTAGTCCTACGGTACCTGCTACTCGATAAGAATAAATTAATAATTCTTTTTCTGTAGTTAACTTTACTTGTTCTTTGATATCTGAATTGATACCGTCAAATAAATCATGAATAATTCTAATTGAAATATTATATTCAGAAATTAAATCCCAAATATTTTTAATTATTGGATCGTTGAA
Source organism: Pelagibacterales bacterium SAG-MED10 (assembly GCA_014654235.1). Taxonomy (GTDB): domain Bacteria; phylum Pseudomonadota; class Alphaproteobacteria; order Pelagibacterales; family Pelagibacteraceae; genus Pelagibacter. Next base: position 7,903 of record JACWDH010000009.1, read on the forward strand.
ATTTTTATTTTCAAAATTATCTTTAAATCTTTCAAATTTCTCTTTTTTAACTGTAATAGTATTTTCATCATCTGCAATATTATCAGCTACTCTACAAAAATCGTAAAGAGCTGAACATTTTTTGTAAGTATTTTTTGGTAAAAAAAAACCAGCCCAGTTAAAAGATTTTGCATATTTTGCTAGATAATTTTTAGCAGACATTAGAGAAGTTTATCCAAGACTTTTGCTGAGGATAACACCCCGGGTACCCCAGCTCCTGGGTGTGTTCCAGCTCCAACAAAATAAAGTCCGTCATAAATTTCAGATTTATTGTGAAATCTAAAATATGCAGATTGAGTGAATTTAGGCTGAATTGAAAATCCAGATCCAAATTTTGTGTTTAACTCTTTTTCGAAATAATCTGGCGTTAAATAAAAGTCAGCCACAATATTTTCTCTAAGATTTGGCATTAAATCTTTTTCCATTTTATCAATTACTAAATTTTTCATGTTTTCACCTTCAGTTTGCCAATCGATTTTAGATTGATTATTTGGAACTGGTACTAGAACATAAAAACAGTCATTTCCCTCTGGTGCCATTGATTTGTCAGTTGCAGAGGGTCTGTGGAGGTAATAGCTAATATCGTTATTTAATTTCTTATTATTAAAAATATCTTCTAAATGTTCTTTGTATTTATTTCCAAACTTAATTGTATGATGCTCAACATTTTCATAAACCTTTTTAGTTCCAAAATAGTAAACGAAAAGACCCATTGAATATTCCATTCTTTTCTTTTTCCAATTAAAAATAAAAGAACCTTGGCCATTCATTTTTTGCATTTTTTCGTAAAAAGCAGGTGGATCTGCGTTACAAATAACGTTTTCAGCCTCAATTATATCTTTGTCATTTAATTTGACCCCAGTAATTTTATTACTTTTTGAAACGATCTCTGTTACCTCACTATTTTTGATTATATCAATTCCTTCCTCTTGCATGAGTTTCTCAAGTCCTTTAATAATATTTCCTGTACCCCCCATAGAATAATGTATTCCCCATTTTTTCTCCAAGTAGAGTATTAATCCATAAATTGAGGTTGTAGTAAATGGATTACCTCCGACTAAGAGAGGATGCATACTGAGCATTCTTCTTAATTTCTCATTTTTTATGAATGTGGATACTAATGAGTAAACTGATTTATAACTTTTAAGTTTCAACAGTGCAGGAAGTTGCTGCATCATTACAAAAGGTTTATCGAAAGGGACATCTGCCAACTCTGTAAAACCTTTATCAAATATCTTTTTAGTAAAGGCTACTAGTTTTTGATATCCTTTAACATCATCTTTGTTTATATTTTCTATTTGTTTAATCATACTGGCTTCATCACCAGAATAATTAAATTTAGTTTTATCTTCAAAAATAAATTGATACCAAATTTTAAGTGGAGATAATTCAATGTAATCTTTAGGATCTTTTTTAAACAATTCAAATAACTCATTAATCAAGTATGGCGCTGTAATAACTGTTGGCCCACCATCAAATGTAAAACCATTTTTTTTAAATACCCTGGCTCTCCCTCCTAGGTCAGGATGTTTTTCAATTAATTTAACCTCATGTCCTTTTGCCTTCAGGCGCAAAGCTGCAGCAATGCCTCCAAATCCAGATCCAATCACTATAGAATTCATATCAATAATTTATAGTTTTTTTGGGAAATTGTAAGTTTATTATGATCTAATTTTTTTTAGCTGCTCTTTAGTCTCATCTAAATTTTTTTGAAATACAGCATCGAGTTTTGATTTATCCACTGATGTAGATATAATTTTTTTAACAGAGTCGACTGCTATTTTAATTGAAGCATCTTTAATCTCTTTAATAGCTGCCTCTTTCATTTGACTTATTTTATTTTCAGCAAGGTTTTTTTTGATCTCAGAAGATTTGTGGAACTTATCGTTTAATTCTATCATTAATTTATCCGAATCTTTTTTTGCTTCATCTAAAATTTCATTGCTAACCGTTTGAGCTGTATCTAACTTTTTTTGTGCATTATCTAACAAATTTTTTGCTTCAGTTCTTAATTTTTCACTTTCATCGATTTCATTCTTAATATCAGAAATCATTTTATCTAATATTTGAGAAATTTTTTGAGGAATTTTTAAATAAATTAAAGCACCAAAAAATATTACAAATGATACTGCTACCCAAAATGTTGCATCAATTGCCATAGTATTTATCCCCATTTCTTCTTGATAGATCATCAACAATTGCAGATATACTGCTGCTGTTTACTCCTGAACCAATAAGTTTTTCTAAAAGTTCTGATGAGGTCTCAATTGCTATTTTGTTTATTTTATCAGGGGCGCCAACTCTTAGAACTTCTATTTCTTTTTCAGCTTTATTGATCTCATCATCAATTTGCTGATCTAAAACTTCTTTTTTTGCCCCTATATCTTTTAAGGTCTTTTCTCTTGTTTGATTGAATATAGTTTTAGCTTCCATTTTGCTTTTTAATATAATTTCATCATATTCTTTAAGCTTAGCCTCGCTATCTTCTCTTTGTTTTTCTGCGGCCTCAATGTTTTCTAAAATTTGAGATTTCCTAGACTCTAAATTATTACTAATTTTTGGTAGTATGAATTTTGATAAAACAACATACATAATTCCAAAAGTAAGTACTAACCAAAAAATTTGAGAAATCCAAAACTCAGGATTTAATTGAGGCATACCTCCGCTTTCAGCTGCAAAAGCTTCTTTAAAAAATAAGAAGCTAAAAAATATCGACTGAAAAAATATTTTTTTAATCATTAATTTAAAACGCAAATAAAATGATCAATGCAACTACTAATCCAAATAATCCTGTAGCTTCCGCAAGAGCGAAACCTAAAAGCAAATTAGGAAACTGTTTTTGTGCTGCAGATGGATTTCTCATCGCTCCAGACAAATAATTTCCAAAAATTATTCCGATACCTACGCCGGCACCTGCTAAAGCAATTGCTGCTAAACCAGCTCCGATCATTTTTGCTGCTTCTAATTCCATTATTTCCTCCTTGGTTAATTAATGGTGTAAATTTAACGCATCATTTAAATAGATGCAGGTTAAGATTGCAAAAACATAAGCTTGAAGAAAAGCAACTAAGATCTCTAAACCTGTTAATGCAACCGAAAAACTCAGTGGAAGCCATCCACCAACTAATCCGAGACTTATCACAAAGCCCCCGAAAACTTTCATCATTGTGTGACCAGCCATCATGTTCGCAAATAATCGAACTGATAAACTAATTGGTCTACTTAAGTAAGATATAATTTCTATTACCACTATCAAGGGAAGTAGTACAGCTGGTACCCCACTGGGGACAAATAATTTTAGGTAACCAAATCCATGCTTAATAAAGCCAATGACAGTCACTCCAATAAAAATAAATGCTGCTAAAATAAATGTAACGATGATATGACTAGTTACAGTAAATGTATAAGGAATCATACCAAACATGTTGCAAAATAAAACAAACATGAATAACGAAAATATAAAGGCAAAGTAAGGTTTTGCTTTAGAACCTGCTGTATCGCTTATCATTTTTGCAACAAACGTATAACTAAGTTCCGCAAGTAATTGCATTTTATTTGGTAATATTGAATTTCTTTTTGAGCCCAAGTTAAACACTAGTAAAATCGAAACTGTGCTAATAATCATGAACAAACTGGCGTTTGTAAATGATATATCAAACGCTCCAACTTTTATTTCAGGTCCAATTCGATAAACATCGAATTGGGACATAGGATTTGCTGCCATAAGTATTTATTTTTGCATATTTTTTGCAGATCTAATTACGTTAGTTATTCCGGCAACTACTCCCACAAAAAAAAATATTAATATAAACCAGGGTTTAGTACCAAAGGTCTTGTCAAAAATAAACCCAATAATTGTCCCTACAGCAACGGCAGCAACCAGTTCAGTGCTTAATTTAAAAGCTGTTCCAATAGGCGAGGGGTTACTTTTTTTATCAAAAAGATTTTTCTTAGAAAGCTTGTTTTTTGCAATCTCTAGGCGAGTTTTGAGCGGATCTTTTGGCATTGTTGAGTTTAGGCAACCATACTCTCTGCTTTTTGTAAATCAACCGCTACTAACTGACTTATACCTTTTTGAGGCATAGTTACCCCGTATAATCTATTCATTTTGGACATGGTTAAAGCATGATGAGTTACAATAATAAATCTAGTATTCGTTATTTTAGTTAATTCTTCCAGCAGACTACAAAATCTTGTCACGTTCGCGTCATCCAATGGAGCATCGACCTCGTCCAACACACAAATTGGAGATGGGTTAGTTAAAAATACTGCGAAGATCAATGATAGAGCTGTAAGGGCCTGTTCTCCTCCAGATAATAAAGTAATAGATTGTAATCTTTTTCCAGGAGGGCTAACGAGCATTTCCAATCCTGCTTCCAACGGATCATCAGAGTCGACCAATTCTAATTTAGCATTTCCACCATTAAAAAGTTTGGTATAGACTTCATTAAATTTTCGATTAACTTTCTCAAAAGCCTCTATTAATCTTTCACGTCCTTTTTGATTTAACTCATTAATACTGTCTTTTAACTTCATAATAGCTGTTACTAAATCTGCACGGTCTTGTTCCATCTTTTTAATCTCTTCCTCGTATTTACTAGTTTCTTCGTCTGCTTTTAAGTTTACAGAGCCAAATCTTTCTCTTTCTTGTTTCTTTTTATCCAAGGCATCTTCTTGATCAACTGCGTTAGGAAGCTCATCAACGCCGTTTAAATTTGAATTCTCTAAAATATTCTCTTCATTAAGGTTTAGCTCTGAACTAATACGGTCTAATAAATCACTTTTTCTTTTTTGAAGACCATCAATAGTTGCTCCAGAACTAGCTTTTCTTTCTCTGATCTGTATTGATTGTTCTTGAATCTCATTTAATTCATTTCTTAGGGTTTCAATTTTTTTGTCAGTTTCATCAATTATTATCTCGTTATCAATTTTTTCCTTGTCGGAGATTCTTAAATTTTCTGAAATTTGACCTTTACGCTCTGCTTGTACCCTTGGTTGATTTTCTAAATCATTCAATTGTGATGATAATTTACTTTTTCTTTCAGTAAGTTCTGAAACCATTTTTTCTGAATTTGATAATAAATTTTTCCAACTTTCAATTTCAGTCTCAATAGTTTTAATTCTCTCATTTCTTTTTATAGACTCATTTTTGATAGATTGATTTTTACTATAAGCATCCGCATATTTTTCTTGCAGTAATTTTATATTTTGAGATTTTTCATTTACACTTAATAATTCATTTCTAGGCTTGTCATCTTTTAAATCACTCAAAAAATTATTAAGCTCCATGTTACATCTATCTAGCAAAGTAACTGCCTGATTGATTTCATTACTATCAATTAATTCTTTAACTCTCAGGATTGAATTTTGGACATTTTTGATTGGGCCCAAGCTAATGTTGATTGCTTGGTCAGCAAAGCTATTTACAACATCATCAACAGCTTTTTGTTCATCTTTCAATTTGTCTTTTGCTATCTCTAGTTCTTCATTAGAAAGTTTTTCTGTTTCAAAGTATTTAGAGTCTATTTCTATTAAATCTGATTTTTCCTCTTTTAGTCGTTTTTCATTAGAATTGGCGTCAATAATTATTCCTTTTTCTCTAGTTATATCTTCATCAAGAGTTTGAATTGATTTTTTAATAGTTTCGATTTCATCTTGAGTTCTTGTATTCTCTTCATCTAAGCTTTGAAGTTCAAGATTAAGTCTTTGAATTCTAGATAAATTTTCGATATTTTTTTCTCTAAGTGGTGAAACTTTATCCGTTGAAAGCTTTATGAGATTTTCTAATTCCGATATTTTAGTGTTGAAGCCTTCAACTTCGCCTTCAGCTTCATTGTTTATTTCATTTTCTATCCTGATTTCTTTATCGATCTCAATCAATTTTAAATAATATAAACCAGCTTCTATTCTTTTTATTTCTTCGGATATAAGTTTGTATTTTGTGGCTTCTTCGGCCTGTTTTTGAAGATTTGCTAATTGTTTTTCTTGTTGTCTTCTTAGCTCATCAGCTCTTTTAAGATTATTTTCTGCAGCACCAAGTCTTAATTCAGCTTCGTGTCTTCTTACGTGTAATCCAGAAATACCTGCAGCTTCCTCCAAAATTGCTCTTCGATCAGTAGGTTTGGCAGTGACTAAAGCTCCAATTCTTCCTTGACTAATCATTGATGGAGAATGAGCACCGGTAGATAGATCGGCAAAAAACATTTGAGCATCCCTTGCTCTAACCTCTTTACCGTTAATATAAAATTTTGAACCTTTATCTTTTTCTATTTTTCTTTTAATTTGAATTTGATCATGATCTCGATATTGAACAGGACCTTCTTTATCTTTATTTTCAACTTCTATTGTAACTTCAGCAATATTCTTTGAGGCTTTATTTGAGGTACCTGAAAAAATTACATCCTCCATTCCAGATCCACGCATACTCTTTGCAGACGTTTCACCCATGGCCCATCTTAAAGATTCAACAATATTAGATTTTCCACAACCGTTAGGTCCAACAATACCAGTTAACCCATCTTCGATTAAAAAATCAGCTTTTTCTGCAAAAGATTTAAATCCATTTAATTGGATTTTTTTAAACTCCATGCATTAACTTATATCAGTTTTTCAAGAGCTTTTTTTAAATTTTTATAATTAAGGGTTTTTTCAAACTTTTCGTTATTAATTATTATCGTAGGGGTAGCATTAACTTTGAAGTTTTTAGCTCCATCGATTCGGTCATTTAATACAAAATCTTCAATTTGTTTGTTGTTTATACAGCTTTCAAAATCAATGTTGAAACCCTCTTTTGATAAAAATTTTTGAAGATTGATATTTGCTTCCTCAATTGAACTTCCTTTTACCCATTTTTGTTGGTTGGCATATAAACTTTCTAGTATCTCCGAGTTTCCATCATTTTTGCATTGAGCAACTTTTGAGGCATTAAAAGCAGCAATATCTAGAGGGAAGTGTCTAAATTCAATTTTTGCCAAACCTGTATCTAGATATTCTTTTTTTAATAAAGGATAGACATCCTTATGGAAGTTTGCACAGTGGCTACAGGTCAAAGATTCAAAAGCAATGATAGATATTTTTGCACTCTCATTGCCTACAAAAATTCTTTTTATTTCATTAGCCTGTGCACTCAAAGCACTGACAAGTATAAATATTGAAATTAATAAGGTTTTTTTCATTTTTCTCTAAACAATTTAGTTAATTCTAATAAAGACTTTTTTATTTTTTCGTTTTTAACACTACTAATTTTATCTTTATATCTGTTAATTGTCACATTTTTCTCATGAATTTCAATCTTAGGAGAAACTTTTTGTTCATCATCAAAACTAATAAATTTGAGTTTTTCAACAACCGAGTAACCAAAGTAAGTATTCATTTTATTTAAGATTTCTTTTTTGGAATATTCTATATCAACTTCGTGACCCCTTTTGACCATTATTACCAATGTACTAACACCAAATTTATTTGAACTTTTAAATGTTTTTGGATAACAGCACTTGAACAACTCATCACCCACAAGGTATTTCCAATTGTTCAGGGTTTCTGAATAAATGTGACCTTTTTTATTTATAATTCTTTTTACATTCTTTGGCAAAGTGTCTTTAAAAGATCTTAAGCCTTGAATGGAGACATTTCTCTGCTTAGTATTATTTTTAAATTGCATATGAAAGATCAAATATTAGCAAATAAAATTCTTAATTGGTATGACATTAATAAGCGGGTTCTACCTTGGAGAAAAAATTTATCTCAAAAAAAAAAGCAATATTACACTTTAGTTAGCGAGTTTATGCTGCAACAAACTCAGGTTGCAACAGTTATCCCTTTCTTTAATAGATTTATAAAAAATATTCCTGACTTAGAGGCTTTAGCAAATTTTGACAATCATAAATTAATTAAACTTTGGGAGGGGCTTGGCTACTATTCTAGAGTTAGAAATTTGAAAAAAACTGCACAAATAGTAGTTAAACATTTTGATAAAAAACTTCCAAGAAACTATTTAGACTTAAAATCTCTTCCAGGTATTGGTGATTACACTGCGAGTGCAATATCAGCTATAGCTTTCAATAAACGCATTATTCCTTTAGATGGAAATACTGAAAGAGTTCTTAAACGATACTTATACTTAAAAAAAGAAAATGAAATTAATAAAGAAAACCTAATCAAGAAAAAAAAAATCTTTGGGTATTCAAATAGGGCAAGTGATTATGCTCAAGCCTTAATGGAACTAGGAGCTTTAATCTGCAAACCAAATAATCCACATTGTGAACAATGTCCAATTTCAAATAAGTGTATTGCTTTAAAAAAAAAAGATTTCCTACTTACTAAAATCAAAAAAAAGAATAACAATAAATATTATTTATTAAAAGTTTATAAAGATAAAAGTAAATATCTTTTGATTAAAAATACTAAATTTAATTTTTTGAAAAATTTCAGTATTTTTCCCATGCAGGAATTATCAAAACCTTTAAGTTCAACAGATATAGTTAATTTCAAGATGTCAAATATGAATATGAATATAAAAATTGAACATAAAAATAAAGTAGGTTCATTGCCAACTTCCCATTGGATTGATCCTAAGAAGTTAAAAAACTACACATTACCAACTTTTACAAAAAAAATTGTTAGATACCTAGAAAGTAATAAATGAAAAAAATTGGAATTATAGGAGCAGGAATTTCAGGTTTATTTGTTGCTAATTTATTTAAAGAAAATCCTAATTATCAAGTTACAATATTTGAAAAAAAGCACTCAATAGAGTTAGAGGAGGGGTATGGAATTCAACTTTCAACAAATAGTATCAAGCTTTTAAACAAAATCGGATTTAATGAAATAGAAAAGAGGAAAAAGTTTAATCCTGAAAAAATTGATTTTTATGATATTAAAAATCAAAAAAAAATATCTGATTTAAATATTTCTGAATATAATTCTGAAGATTGTAAATACACCACAATGAAAAGATCTATATTAGTTGAATTTTTAAAAAATAGATTAGATGACCAGGCTATAAAATATGAACATAGCATTGAGAAAATTGAAAAAAAAAATGATCAAATAAATTTAACTTTTAATAACAATCAAAATTTTATTTGTGACCACTTAATTATTTCTGATGGTATTTTTTCTAAAGGAAAATCCTTAATTTCTAATAATCAAATTCAACCAACTTATAATAATTGTATTGCAATTAGAGGCAAAATCCCAAGTGTTAACTTAAGTAATTTAAATGAAATGAACATTTCTTTATTTGTAGGTCCTGATTTTCATTATGTTATTTACCCAATTGATAACAGTGCAGGAGAATTCAATTTTATTGGTGTTTTAAAGCATCAATTAACTGCAAATGAGCTTAAAAACTATAGTCTTTTTGAGGAAAAAGCTTTTATTGAGGGAATTAAGAATAAATCACAAAATAAAATTTCTTCTTCAATTTTAAGTAACATAAATAATATCAAGTGCTTCCCAGTTTTTGTTAGTAAAGATTTTCATAAATCAGTTGAAAATATTCATCTTGTTGGAGACGCCTTTTTTGCCTTTCCACCTTCTTTTGCGCAAGGAGCCTCACAATCTATTGAAGGTGCATCAGAACTATTTGAAAGCATCATACGTAGCAAAACTGATTATTATATTAACAGAGTTTCAAGAGTAAAAATGATTAATAATAGATCAAAACTAAATCAATTTGCTTTTCATGCATCAAATCCAATTATTGTGTTCTTTAGGAATATGGGATTAAAAATATTAACTAAGAACAAAAAATTCTTAGAAAATTATTTAGGAAAAATTTACAATAATTAATTTTTTGAGATTAATCTTTGTCTCAAGTAGTCTATTGGATATATTCTGCCATTAATATCACAATGCCAATATGTCCATCCATTACAACTTTCAGCACCTAAAATAGTAGCTGCAACTTTATGAATAGAGCCCTCAGATTGGTTATGCTTAATACTTCCATCTGCTAAAATTTTGGCATTAATTTTTTTCTTATTATCAAAAATGTTAGTACCTGGCTTAATTATTCCAAGCTCCACTAATGATCCAAATGGTATTCTAGGTTTTGATCTATTATTTTTAAGAGTATCAAGTAAATCATCTTCAATAGGTTTTGCATTTTTAATTCTTTTTTCTGCAGCCTTGAAATAATTTTTTTCTTTTTCTATACCAAAATAATTTCTACCAAGTTTTTTTGCAACTGTTGCTGTTGTTCCTGAACCTAAAAAAGGATCTAAAATCATGTCATCTTTATTCGTAGACGCTAATAAAACTCTATGTAGTAAAGCCTCTGGTTTTTGAGTTGAATGTACTTTTTTGCCGTTTTTCCTCAATCTTTCTGCACCACTGCAAATTGGAAGATCCCAGTTTGATCTCATCTGTAAATCATCATTCAAACATTTTAGTGATTGATAATTAAATGTATATTTTGATTTTTCACTTTTAGATGCCCAAATCAAAGTTTCATGAGCGTTGGTAAATCGTGTTCCTCTAAAATTAGGCATAGGATTATTTTTATTCCAAATAACATCATTTAAAATCCAAAATCCTAAATTTTGAATTGCAGTTCCTACTCTAAAAATATTGTGATAACTTCCAATAACCCATATCGCTCCATCTTTTTTTAAAATTCTTTTACACTCTGATAACCACTCATATGTAAACTCATCGTATTTTTTAAAATTTTCAAACTGATCCCATTTGTCATTTACAGCGTCTACTTTAGATCTGTCTGGTCTGACTAATTCACTTTTTAATTGAAGATTGTATGGAGGGTCTGCAAAAATCAAATCAAAAGTTTCACGTGGAATTTTTTTTAATTCTACTAGGCTATCTCCATTAATAATTTTATTTTTGAAATCAGTTTTCATTTTTAAAAAATAATTAGACTCCAAATGGATTCTACGGTCAACCTGAGATTGAAATATTTAGACTCGATTTGTGTGGCTAAAATTTAAGATAACTAGATATTGTGTTTCAAAAGTTTTGATATTGGTGAGAATGTTTTTCTATGATGTTTGTTAACACCAAGCTTTTTTATTGCCTTTAAATGCTGGTTAGTTCCATAACCAAAATTTTGATCCCAATGATATCCTTTGTTCTTCTTTGCTAAAGTTTTTATAAAATTATCTCTTGTTACTTTAGCGATAATGGATGCTGCTGAAATGGAGGGTATTTTTTGGTCACCTTTTACTATTGCTCTTAAGTTGTAATTTTTTAAATCTGGTATTTTATTTCCATCAATTAAAATTTGCGAAGGTTTTTTTTTGAGTTTTTTTATTGCTCTTTTCATGGCAAGCAAGCTCGCCTGAAGAATATTTATTTTATCTATTTCTTTAACAGATGCTCTACCAGTAGCCCAAATAGAATTTTTTTTGATGTAATTAAATAAAATTTCCCTTTTTTCCTTAGTTAGTGTTTTAGAGTCTTTGAGTATCTTATAATTAACTGATCTATTTAAAATAACAGCTGCCGCATAAACCGGTCCAATTAAACTGCCTCTGCCAACTTCGTCTACACCTGCGATTATTTTCATTAAACTTTTAAATTTAAGTCTTTTATCTTCAATCTTATTTTTTTTAAATCCTCCCATGAGGATTTCTTATTCTCTGGAAATCTTATTAAGTATGATGGATTGAAGGTTATCATCAAAGGATAGGTTCGACCATTTAGTATGACCTCTTTCCATTTTCCTCTTTCACTCGAAATTTTACTGTTAATTCCTGTAACAGCCTCCATTGCTGCACTCCCCATTAAAATGACAATTTTGGGATCTATTATTGATATATGTTCCTTTAAAAATACAGAGTATCTTTTGATTTCTATTGATGTTGGTTTTCTGTCTTCTGGAGGTCTGAAATTTAATGAATAACTACAATATATACTTTTTCGTTTAATATCTATCGCAAGCAGCATTTTATCAAGCAGCTCTCCAATTTCGCCCATAAAGGTGCTAGCATTACTGTCTTCTTCTAAACTCGGGGCTTCACCAATTAACATTATAGGACTGTTAATGTTTCCATCCCCAAGAATTAAATTCCTCGAATTTTCTCTCAATTTACAATTTTCAATTGAATTGATTTGCTTTTTTAGGTTTAGCAATAATTCAGTCTTATTTTTTGATAAATTACCATCAAGTTCGACATCATCGTTGGCAAATCTGTTTATAGGTTTATTATTAAAAACAAAATTTGGTTCAATTGTATTAATCAATTCTTCCCTAAATTTGTCATTTTGATTTATTACTTTTTTAGTCATACAATGTCTAAATGTTTAAAAAATTAATAAAGCTAGTATTTATTTTTGTAATACTCTATCAGACGCCCATATATTCTAAAAGTACTAGTTTTAATGACTTTAATTCTAGGGATTTATCAAATTATTTTTCAGGAATTATTGCGTATGAAAATCAAAATAATTCTAAAGCATTAAAATTTTTTAATCTGTCAAAAGTTCTACTAAACAAACATGACTCATATTTAAAAAGGTATGTAAATTCTTTAGTTTTAGACAACAAAGTTCCACAAGCCATTAATGTGATCAAAAATAATGGCAATAAAGATAATGCAGATTTTTATGATGCTTATTTGATTTTAATTATTGATAGCTTAAAAAAAAATAATTTTGATGAAGCTGAAGAATATTTAACTAAAAGTTTAAAATTTCAAGATCAAAATAGAATAAACTTGGTAATTTTTGAGACTTTAAAACAATACATCTACACTTTTAAAAATAAAAAAATTTTAAATAATAAAAAAAATTTTGGAAATTTGTCTTTAATAGCGGAAACTTTTCAAAGGTGTTATTTGAACGATGAAAAGACTGGAGCTTTTTTTCTAAATTTAATTAATAACCAGCAAGGAGATTATTCTAGATACATTTTTTTTTACCTTAATTATTTGATTGATAAAAACCAAATAAACGAGGCAGAAAATGTTGTCAGTCAATTTGACTATATAAATTCAACTATTTTATTATCCCAAAGTAAAAGTTGGGTAGAGAATAAAAAATTTAAGGAGTTTAATAAAATTTTTTCATGTCAAAATCACAAAGATGTTGTTTCTGAGTTTTTATTTTTAGCATCAAATCTATATTCATCTCAAGATAATTTTGAGAAATCTAATTTTTATTTAAATTTATCAAATTATTTAAATCCAAAGTTTGAGTTTAATTTATCTTTAGTTGCAGAAAACTATTATTTAAATGAAGAATTTAATAAAGTTAGAAAAATCATTACAAAATTTAATAAAAAAGATGAGTTTTATTATTGGTTTAGATTAAAAAAAGAAGCTCAAATAATTGTTGAGGAACAAGATTATGACAATGCAATAAAGTTTATTACTGCAAAGTATAATCAAATAGATAATCCAAATTTAAAAATGCAATTTGATATTGCAAATTTTTATAAAAATTCAAAAAATTACGAAAAAGCAATTGAGTATTATTCTCGAATTATATTGTCATTAGATGATCAATCGGAGCTTAGAGCAGATTTATTTTACCGAAGAGGGGGCAGTCATGAGCGATTAGGAGATTATAAAAAAGCAGATGAAGATTTACTTAATTCTTTAAACATAAACCCTGATGATGCATATGTTTTAAATTATTTGGCTTATTCGTGGTTAGAGCGTGATTATAAAATTGATCAAGCTATGGAAATGTTAAAAAGGGCATATGATTCAAAAAGTAATGATCCTTACATTATCGATTCTATAGGATGGGCTTATTATCTTATAGATGATTACAATGAGGCAGAAAAATATCTTAAAAGAGCTGTAGAATTAATGCCTGAGGATCCTATAGTTAATGATCATTACGGAGATATATTATGGAAATTAAATCGTAAAATTCAGGCAAGATACTTTTGGAATAATGTTTTGAAATTTGATGATACAGAAGATGGCATGAGAAAAAAAATTAATATCAAAGTAATTGAAGGCCTAAAAAATTCCTAAATGAGGAATAGTCATCTCAAGTCCTACGCAAAAATCAATTTAGCACTTCATGTAACAGGAAAAAAAAAATTATTGCATAAAATTGAGAGTATTGTCTCATTTGTTAAGTTACATGATTTGATTTTTATCAAAAAAATAAAGTCAAAAAATCATCAAGTTTTTTTTTATGGAAAATTTTCTAAAAATATTAAAAAAAAAAATACAGTTCAGAAGTTACTAGAAATTCTTGATCAGTCTAATTTATTAAAAAATCAAAAATTTGAAATTAAAATAAAAAAAAATATACCAAAAGAAGCTGGACTTGGTGGTGGGTCTATGAACGCTGCTACTGTATTAAATTTTTTTATCAAAAGAAAAATTGTTAACCTAAATCAAATTCAGATTAAAAAACTTTGCAGTTTAATTGGATCAGATGTGATATTAGGAATAAAATTTTCTAATACTATTTTAAATTCAAATAACAAAATTAAAAAATTCAGTAATTTACCTAAATATTATGTATTGTTAGTTAAACCAAATTTTGGGTGTTCAACAAAAAAAATATATTCTGGTGTTAAAAAGTTTACCAAACCAAAGTTCAATAATCCAAAAAAACAAATGTTCAGTCCGAATTATTTAGTTAGCCAAAATAATGCTCTTGAAAAGATAACTTTTTTAAAATATCCGCGACTAAAAAACATTAAATTATTTTTACAAAAGCTTAATTCCCCTCTATTTGTTAGAATGACTGGATCTGGATCTTCACTAATTGCTTATTATCAATACTCAAAAGACTGCAAGTTAGCAAAAGTTCAGTTTCAAAGAAAATTTAAAAATTATTGGTGCAATGTATCAAAAACTATATAAATTTTGTTTTTTTGTGCTATACGAAATTAATATTGGGGCGTAGCCAAGCGGTAAGGCACTGGTTTTTGGTACCGGCATCCTAGGTTCGAATCCTAGCGCCCCAGCCATTTATGGACAAATTATTAGATAAAATATTTTTCAGATCAAGAAATCTTGATTACATTAGTCAAAACATAAAAAAAATTACCCAAGAAACCTCAGCCTACAAAATATTTGAAGCTATAAATAATTTTAACGAAACTAGCGAAGTTAGATATGTTGGTGGATGTATTCGAAAGATTATAAAAAAAGAGCAAGTAGATGATATTGACCTTGCTACAAATTTAATACCTTCAGAAGTTTGTGATGCTCTCAAAAAAAATAATATTAACTTTTATGAAACAGGAATAGACCATGGAACAATCACCGCAATTATTGGCGATCAAAAATATGAAATTACCACTCTTAGAAAAGATGTTTCAACAGATGGAAGGCATGCAAAAGTTGAATTTTCGTTAGACTGGAAGGAAGATTCAAATCGTAGAGATTTTTCTATTAATGCAATTTATTCTGATAAAGACGGAAATTTGTTTGATCCTCATTATGGTAAAAAAGACTTAGAAAGCGGAACTGTAAAATTTATAGGAAATCCAGAGGAAAGAATTCAAGAGGATTACTTAAGGATATTAAGATACCTACGTTTCTTTTTAAATTATTCCAATAACAAACATGAGCTAGAAATTTTAAGAACTATCAAAAGAAATATTGGAGGAATTTCAAAACTTTCTTCTGAAAGATTAATAGAGGAATTAAAAAAATTAACAAAATCAGATGGGTTTATTAAATTATTTAAGGATAAAGAAAGCCTTGAGTTAATAGCGATAATTTTCCCTCAATTAAAAAATCTTCAAAGTTTTAAAAAGTTAAATGCATATGCACAGAAAAATTTATCTAAAATTGATTTTATTTTATTGATTTCATTATTAATTATTGATGGAACTGATAACGCAGATTATTTTTTATATAAATTTAAAATTTCTAATAAAAATCAAAAAAGAATAAAATTTGTTGATAGTTTTTATAAGCAAAAAGTAAATATCAATTATTTTACTGAAAAAAATTTGAATAAAATTTTTTATTTTAATGGAAGGCAAGCTGTGACTGATATTATTAGTTTTAAGTTATTTATTTCAAAAAAATTAGAAAAAAAACTGCTTAAATTACTTGATTTTTATAATAGCAAAACTTTGCCAACCTTGCCTGTTGGGGCAAATATTCTTATGTCAAAGTACAATATCCCTGAAGGCAAAGTTTTAGGAAACAAATTGAGGATGATAGAAGAAATTTGGGTTCAGAACGGTTTTCAAATTTCAGATAAACAAGTTCAAAAAATTGCTAAAGGTTAAACATATTTTACGTCTTTAATTTCGAAATTTTTTGCACCTGAGGGAGTAGTAATTTCAACTAAATCTTTTTTATTTTTCCCAATTAATCCTTTGCCTATTGGAGATTGAAAAAAAATTAATTTTTGTTTTAAATCAGCTTCGTCTTTACCAACAATTTTGTAATTTATCTTTTCCCCTGTGTCTAAATCTTCTAAATAAACTGTAGAGCCAAAAATAACTTTTCCTTCATTATTCAATTTAGTCACATCAATTACATTTGCTCTAGCAATTATGTCGTTGATTTCTGTTATTCTTCCTTCGCTATGAGATTGCTCTTCTTTTGCAGCGTGGTATTCAGCATTTTCTTTTAAATCCCCATGAGATCGAGCCTCAGCAATTGCAGCTACTATTTGAGGTCTTTTTTTTTCTTTTAAGTAAACTAATTCCTCTTTTAATTTATTAAGACCATTCAGTGTAATTGGCTCTTTATCCATTTTTTATTTCCATTTAGCAATTGGGGGTAACGACATTAGTATTCCCTCAACATTCCCACCTGTTTGAAGACCAAATTTCGTTCCTCGATCATATAATAAGTTAAATTCTGCGTAACGACCTCTTTTAATATACTGTTTCTCTTTATCTTTTAAAGTCCATTTTTTTGAAACTTTTTTACTTATAATATCATTAAATAACATCTGAAATGTTACCCCCACATCCCGTACAAATGTAAAATCTTTTTCAAAATTTTCATTTTTATAGTCAAAGAAAATACCACCAATCCCTCTTGCCTCTTGTCTATGGGGTAAATAAAAATACTCATCACACCATTTTTTATATTTGGAATAATAATTTTTATTATGTTGGTCACACATAAGCTTTAATGTTTTATGAAAATTATTTTTTTCATTTATATCTTTTATAGCTGGCGTAACATCCATTCCTCCACCAAACCAATTTTTTTGTGTACAAATATATCTTGTATTAAAATGCATAGCAGGGATATGAGGGTTTTGCATATGCATAACTATAGATATCCCTGAAGCCCAGAAACTTGGATTTTTCTCAGCACCTGGAATATTTTTTTGGAATTTTTTAGGAAATTTTCCATATACTTTTGAAAAATTAACGCCCACTTTTTCAAAAATTTTCCCATTTTTAAGAATTCTGTATTCTCCACCCCCCTCATCTTTTTTGGTATTTCTTTTCCAAGAGGTAGATTTGAATTTTAATTTATCCTTCTCAAGCCTGATGATGTCATCACAGATTGCATTCTGTAAAAGTTTGAACCAATTACTTGATAAATCTTTTTTAATATCTATATCCATTTTAAATTATTTTAATCTGCCTTAAACTTTCTGCTAACACAATAGCAACAGAGGAAGCAATATTAAGTGATCTAGCATTACTATTCATTGGAATCTTTAATCTATCTTTGATTAGTTTATGAACTTTTTCAGGAACACCTGCGCTCTCTCGACCAAACAATATTGTATCATCCGATTTAAACTTAAATTTAGTATAAGACATGGATCCCTTGGTTGTCATTAAAACAATTCTCTGATTCTGTTTTTTCTCAAAAAATTTTTCAGAGCTTTGATAAAACTCGACTTGATCAAGATCCATGTAATCCATAACAACTCTTTTGAACCTTTTATCAGACAAAAGAAAACCACAGGGCTCTATAATTTCCAATTTTGCGCCCAAACAAGCGCAAGTTCTTATTATTGCTGCTGTATTTTGAGGAATATCTGGCTCATATAAAGCAATTCTGGGGCCCGAAATGGTTGAATTATGTGTCATTCTATCAGTAGTAAAAATAATATTTTATATTATATGAATTCGTATATTAAGTAATTTAAATCGAAAACAGACAATATAAACAGTTACTAATCGTGTCAGACAAAAAACCAAAAAGAAGAGATTTCTTATTTACAGCTTCATATGCTGTTGGAGCAGTTGGAGCAGCTGCAGTGGTTTGGCCGCTTGTAGACCAAATGAATCCTGATGCATCTGTAAAAGCATTGGCAAGCACAGAAGTCGATGTTAGCTCTCTAACACCAGGTAATACAATTACTGTGCTTTGGAGAGGAAAACCAGTTTTTATAAGAAGACGAACCCAAGAGGAAATAGCTGAAGCAAGATCTGTTAAAATGGAAGATTTAATACACCCAGAAAAAGATGAAGATAGAGCAAAAAATCCTGAATGGTTAGTAATGTTAGGTGTATGCACTCACCTTGGATGTGTTCCTTTAAATGATAAAGGAGATTATGATGGGTGGTTTTGTCCTTGTCATGGTTCACACTATGATACATCTGGAAGAATTAGAAAAGGGCCAGCGCCATGGAACATGGAAATTCCAAAATATGAATTTGTTAACGCTAACACAATTAAAATTGGATAAATTATATGAGTGATCACGAATACACACCTAAATCAAAAGCTGGAAAATGGTTTAATGATAGATTGCCATTATTAACTTTAGCAAATCATTTGACTGAATATCCGACTCCAAAAAATTTGAATTATTGGTGGACCTTTGGTGGAATATTAACTTTTTGCTTAATAACTCAAATTGTTACAGGATTAACTTTAGCAATGCACTATATCGCTCACGCTGATATGGCATTCGAAAGTGTGGAGCATATAATGAGAGATGTTAACTACGGTTGGTTAATTAGATATATTCACGCAAACGGTGCTTCTATGTTTTTCCTAGCAGTTTATATTCATATTTTTAGATCATTGTTTTATGGGTCATACAAATCTCCTAGAGAGATCATATGGATAATTGGAATAATTATTTATTTATTGATGATGGCTGCAGCTTTCATGGGTTATGTTTTGCCTTGGGGTCAAATGAGTTTCTGGGGTGCAACTGTGATAACAAACTTATTTAGTGCAATCCCATTAGTTGGCGAAGGTATAGTGACTTGGTTGTGGGGAGGATATTCAGTAGACAATCCTACCTTAACAAGATTTTTTACGCTTCATTATTTAATACCTTTTTTAATACTAGGATTAGTAGTTTTACACATTTGGGCGTTACATGTTCCTGGTAACAATAATCCTGTTGGTATAGATATTAAAAAACCATCAAAGGATACAGTTCCTTTTCATCCTTACATAGTTATTAAAGATGGATTTGCATTATTAATGTTCATGATTGTGTTTGCTTTTTTCGTATTCTATGCGCCTAATATTTTAGGACATGCTGATAATTATATAGAGGCCAAT